>VGOX01000486.1 GCA_016875755.1 Chloroflexota bacterium | reverse complement strand
GTCAGATGGACAATCCCGCCGATGTACGCAGGGATTGCCAGCGGCATCGCCAGCATCCAGCGGAAGAGATTGCGCCCGGGCAGGTCAGTACGTTCGGTCAGGAAGGACATCGTCACGCCGACGAGCATCGCGCCGCCGGTGACTGTGACGGTGAGCAGCAAGGTATTGCCAAGCAATTTCCAGATGCGGGTTTGCAGCAACCGCAGCCAGACTTCCTCTCCGCCCGTGATGGCGCGGAAGAAAATATATCCCAGCGGAATCGCCACGAATAACGCGACCAGCCCCGCGGCAAAAAGGAGCCGGGGGCTGATGTTGTAGCTGCGGAGTTGGGGTAGTGTGTTGCGTATCTGCATCAATTCCAAAATCTAAACACAAAGGACACCAAGGTCACGAAGTAGGGCAAATGATGATCAATATATTGCACGCTCAACAAACCTTAGTGTACTTCGTGTCCTTTGTGTTTAAGAAAGTTTTACGGTAAACCAATCGCTTCCATCAAATCCAATGTACCGTTCAGGTCAAGCGCCGCATCTGCCACATTCACATCCACAAGGCGTAAGTTCTCCAACGGTTCAACGCCTTCCTTCAATGCAACGCCCGCCAGCATCGGGTATTCATAGTTGCCTTCTGCGAACAACTTCTGACCTTCCTCCGAGATCAAAAAGTCAAGGAAGGCTTGCGCGGCAATGGTGTTCTTCACGCCCTTCACGATCGCAGCAGAAGTGGCATTGCTGATCAAACCGATCTGCCCTTCACCCTGGTCGGGGAAGACGATTCCAACGGGGCTGCCTTCTGCGAGTTGCAGGTAATAATAGTAGTGATTGACCAGACCAAGCTTGAACTCGCCCGCGCCGACGGCTTTGCGCACATCGGTGTGACCGCCAAAGAAAGTCACGTCATTTGCCATCAAGCCAGTCAACCACTCCTGCGTGGCGTCATCGCCGAGAAGTTGGCGCATCGCGGCGATGTGTGCCTGCATACCGCCGTTGGTCGAACCTGCCGCAGCGATCTGACCCTGCCACTTGGGGTTGGTCAGGTCAAAGATCGATTGAGGCGCTTCGTCCGCGCTCACGAGTTCCGTATTGTACATGATAACGCGCGTGCGGCGGGTCAATCCCACCCAGCTGTCTTCGGGTCCAATAAATTCCGCAGGAAGCAGTTCCGCACCCACAGGGCGGTACGAAGCGAACAATCCCTGCTGGTACAAACTCTGGATGGTGAAAATCTCGGTCGTCACGAACACATCCGCCTGCGGGTTCGCCTGCTCCTCGATCAGCGCATTCGCCAGCTCGCTGTTGCTGCCAGACTTGAGCAGGATGTTCACATTCGGATACTTCACCTGAAACGCATCCAACACAGGCTGGATGAGCGACTCGGAACGTCCCGAATAGATGACCAGATCGCCTTCGACGGCGGGGGCGGGAACCACGGTTGTTTCCGCAGACGCCTCGGTGGCTTCGGGTGCGGCTGGTTCTGTTGCTGGAGCCGATTCTTCGGTGACGGCTGCCCCGCCGCCGCACGCGCTGACCAATAAAGCCAGAACGAATAACAAACCAAATAGTTTTTTGCTAACGTGTTGCATCGCACAAATCTCCTTGAAAGTGTGTTGAGCAGATAAATAAGGGCTTATTTATCTGTCTTGAATGGCGCGTAGTATAATCATGCCAATACGAATAATCTAGATATTTGTATTAAATTTTATCTATATTAGGTTGCAAACGATTTTCAACCACGTTGAAGATTTTTGGAGTTTCTCCCCGCATGAATGTAAGTCCTGCAATGCAGCGCTATGCTGCTGAAATCTATCGTCTACAACAAGATCATGAGCAAGTGCCGCTTTCGACCTTGAGTTCGCACGTCGAGTCATCGGCACAGGCGACAGCGAGCATGGTCAAGCGTTTGCAGAAACTCGGCTATCTTGACCATGAACCGTATCGCGGCGTATTGCTCACCCCCGAAGGCGAGCGCATCGCCATGCCGTCCCTGCGCCGCCACCGCCTGACGGAAGTCTTCCTCGTCAAAGTGATGAAATACGATTGGGCTGCCGCCCACGAACTTGCCGACACCTTTGAGCTTGGCGTCAATGACGAGATCGAAGACCGCATGGATGAACTTGCGGGTCATCCCACCCGCTGTCCGCATGGTGAGCCGATTCCCTCGAAAGATGGCGTGATGCCCAAAGTGGTGGATATGCCATTAATTGATGTGCCATCCGAATCTGATTGCATCATCAGCCGCGTCCGCACGCATGAACTGGATAAATTAAATTACATCGGCGAGCTTGGGCTTGTACCCGGTACACCGTTTCATTTGTTTAGCTGCGCACCGTTCAAAGGTCCGCTGCGCTTGAAGATGGAAAAGCACGATCATCTCATCGGCTTTGAATTGGCAAGTTCCCTATGGGTGGAAGTGACGAAAAAAGGCGCAGGCAATAAATTACCCCCGAAGAAATAACACTATGGAGTCAGGGAGCTTGCTCCCGCATTTTACGGCGGCAAGCCACCTGACTCCATATTTTTAAAAATCAACCCCTCCGCAACATATCCTTGAAACTCAAAAACGCATCCTCTTCTGAAGGATCTGCGCCGTATGCCATGGCGAGATAATACGCCATGTAATCCCCAAAAATGATCAACGTCCACAAATGCGCAATGACGGAG
>VGOX01000485.1 GCA_016875755.1 Chloroflexota bacterium | reverse complement strand
GTTCGCCCTTGCTAATCAAGGCTTCGAGATATTCTCGATCTATTGGACTGAGTTGTATGTGTTGTTTGTTCATCTGGCTATTTTCTACCAGACACCCACTTTTGTCAAAAACTTACTTTACGATGTATTAAGTATATTGGGAAATGCCGTCTCTGACGGCGAGGCAGTACAATTTCCTATGCAATTTTGCATGGTCTGCATCGATGAGGCAAGCAGGTAGATCTCATCGGTGAAGAGGGGTATTTCAGTCTCCTTTCGTTCTTTGTTGTTCCGAATTATATAAAGGAAGGTTGAAGAGATGTAGAGGATAACAAGAAGTGCGGACGTAATATTTGCGAAGAGGCTTTCTGTATCTTGAACTATAAACCCACTCTTGAATACAAGCCAAACGAGAAAAATAAATATCGGAGCAAGCCCAAGCTGAATGAACGCCCATTGATTCTTGTGCGGGCTTGTGTCTTGTTCTTGTGTGATGGATGGAGAAATGTCTTTCACACGGAAGATTATATTCGATTACAGGGTTAGCGTCTCGCTGTTTTCTCTCAGCCACTGTCTTTTTTTCTTGTAATTCACATCGATGGCTGCGACCAGTTTCCAAAACTGCGGAGAATGATTTCGGACGCGTAAATGTGCCAGCTCATGTACAACAACATAATCGATCACGTCCAATGGTGCCATGACCAGACGCCAGGTGAAGTTGATATTCCCGTTTGATCCACAGGAACCCCAGCGGGTTTTTGCTGAATTGATCTTGATCTGTTTGGGGGAAAATCCGTGCAGCCTTGCATGGTATAGCACACGTTCTGGAAAGATCTGCGCCGCTTGTTTTTTGTACCAATCGATGAAAATCTTTTCCCCTTGTGCGCGGGCGGCGGTGGAAAGAGTGAAGCCGTCGTCGAATGCAAGTGCAGTATGATGCGAGTCGACAAGCCGTAGTTCGTAGGTGTTCCCAAGGAAGAGAAATTTATCCCCATCAATGAATTGCTTTTTGATAGGCAAGCCGATGGCTTTTATTTTTTCTCGTGAGCGTTCGATCCAGCCTGATTTTTGTTGGATGAATTGCTCGATATCAGCCAATGCTGCCCGCTTCGGTGCGCGGACCGTGAGGCTGCCATCTCGTTCGACGATGAGTGCTATCGTGCGGCGCTTCGCACGGACGAGTTTGTCGATTTGGATCGGCATGGATTATTTCGATCCCCATGCAGGGGCAGACGCTGGAATCTCCCGCGTCAATTCACGGATGTGTTTGTGATATTCCACCTCGATGGTGTGGCGGGGTGAGTTGATGTACTGCCGCTTCATGTATTGGATGTGATGTTGAATTCGCTTGTTAATATCAGCAGGCAGGTTGTAGTTGCCGATGATGTAATTTGCCGCGAGTTTGGCATGCATGTCAGAGAGAGGCCAGATGGAGCCAAGCGGCTGCACAAGACCGATGAAGGTCAGGGTGGGGTGATCGGGGTGGAAAATGTTCCTGTATAACGGAGGCACGCCCTCGTCGATGGAAAGAAGCGCGCGGTCGAAGAATGGCAGGGATATCTTGAAACCTGTCGCGGCGATGATGGCATCATATTCTTCGATGAGTCCATCCACGAATTCCACTTGATTTCCATTGAAGCATTTGATGTCTTTGCGAATGTGTACCTTGCCGTGACGGATGGCGTATAAAATTTCGGAGTTGTTGGTGACATGCGCGTTCAACATGCCATGCTTTGGGGTTGGCAGACCATAATCTTCGTATTTTCCGATGGCGAGACGCAGCACTAGATAAAGGAAAGGGAGGCGTACCCAGTCTGGGAGCCAGGCGAAGCGGGCATTCATCACATCGGGCGGCTGACCAAAGACGAACTTTGGCACGATGTATTGTCCACGCCGTATGGACATGGCTGTGAATGTGGAAACACGCGCGGTTTCTACAGCAATGTCACAGCCCGAATTTCCCGCTCCGATGACGAGTACACGTTTGCCAGTAAATGGCGCTGCCCGTTTATAAGCATGCGAGTGAATGAATTCGCCCGTAAATTTACCCTCGTAGGTCGGGTAACGCGGATTCCAGTGATGCCCATTGGCGATCATGAGATGGTCAAAGACTTCAACTTGCCCATTCTTGAGGGTGATCTTCCAGGTGTTGTCTGCTTGCTCTTCGGCTTTATCCACCTCAGTATTGAACTGAATATAGGGCATCACGCCGAAATGGTTTGCGTACCCTTGAAAATACGCCAACATTTGCGCGTGTGAAGGATAATCGGGATAATCTGCGGGCATGGGGTAATCGAAATATTCCGAATGCCTGCGCGAACTGATGAGGTGTGTGGTTTCATACACTGAGGAGTGTTGGGTCTTATCATTGAAAACCCAATTGCCGCCCACTTGATCATTTTTTTCGTAGATGACGAAATTCCTGATTCCCGCCTGGATGAGATTTTTCCCTGCTGTGATTCCTGAAGGTCCCGCGCCAATGATGCAAACCCGTGCGTCTCGTGTGCGATTCATCTGTCCTCTGAAGTGGTGAAGTGGGGGAATTATACGTGGGATGTCTTTGGAAACAAAGATTGTCCCGTGTCAGAACTAGTGGGACAAAAAGGACGAATAGTTAAGGTGTAGTTTTCCCGGACGGTGTTTGGGATTATACCGTAGCGGCTTGCCGGTGCAGCAAGCGCCT
>VGOX01000484.1 GCA_016875755.1 Chloroflexota bacterium | reverse complement strand
CGCCACGCGCCCCGTGGAGAAGTTCGTGGAGAATCTTTCCACATGGTATGTGCGCCGCTCGCGCCGCCGCTTCTGGAAGAACGACTCAGGCGCGGACAAGCAAGCCGCATACTCGACGCTCTACACCGCGTTGACCACGGTTGCCAAGTTGATCGCGCCTGCCATGCCTTTCCTCGCGGAAGAGTTGTATCAGAACCTCGTCCGCTCTGTGGATGAGACCGCGCCCGAATCTGTCCACCTTGCCGAATGGCCTGTTGTGATGGAAGAGTTCATCGATGAATCGCTCAACGGTGAAATGGAACTGGTGATGAAACTGGTCTCGCTCGGTCACTCGGCGCGCCAGAAGGCGAACCGCAAAGTGCGCCAGCCGTTGGCAGAAGCCGCCTTCTCGGTGGGTAACAACACCGAACGCGCTGCGCTGCTCAAGAACGCGGACGTGATCCAGGATGAGTTGAACGTCAAGCAAGTCCGTTTGTTGGACGCTGCAACTGAAGCGGTGTCGCATACTGTCAAGCCGCTGCCCAAGCAATTGGGACAAAAATACGGCAACAAGTTCCCTGTCATCCAGAAGGCGATCCTGGCGATGAACGCGGAAGAGGCGGCGAAAATGCTCCAGTCTGGCAAGCCACTGGAAGTTAAGGCGGGAGGCGAGGTCTTCTTCGTCCTATCCGATGAAGTGGAAGTGAAGGCGATGGCGAAGGAAGGCTTCGCGGTGGCGGAGGAAGGCGCGTATGTGGCGGCGCTCGTCACCGACCTGACGCCTGAACTTGTCGCCGAAGGGTTGGCGCGTGAGTTCGTGCGCCGTGCCCAGGACCTGCGCAAGACCGCCGACCTTGACGTTTCTGACCGCATCGAACTGTTCGTGGAGGCGAGTGCAGAGTTGAAGTCTGCCATCGAAACGCACGCAGACTACATCAAAGCTGAGACGCTGACGGTGAAATTGAACTTTGCAACGCCGCCCGCGAATGCCGCTGTGGTGGAGGATGCATTTGAAGGCGAGACGGTGAAGGTGGGGTTGGTGAAGAGCGGTGGTTAGTGAATAGAGAATGGTGAATAGAAAGCCCTCGGAGTTGATGAGACTTCTGAGGGCTTTTTTGTCTCTGTCCCTGCTATTCTTTTCTCTGCCCGTCAGGGCTCTGTAAGGGCGTTTCTGCTGTTTCCTTTTATAATCGGCGGGGTTACAATTTGAAATATTTCAACCAAGAGGAATTTTGATGACCGACCAAAAACCGAACTTTTTTCGTGTGATCGCCGCATGGGGGGTGCACCTGTTCACTGCCACGGGGGCGATCTGGGGGCTGCTCGCCATCCTCGCCATTTTCGAGGAAGACTACCGCATGATGATCGTGTGGATGATCGTCGCCATGCTGGTGGACGGCTTCGACGGGGCACTGGCGCGCTGGGCGGATGTAAAGAAATATGCGAACGGCGTGGATGGGGCGCTGCTCGATAACATCCTTGATTATCTCAACTACGTGCTTGTACCCGTCATCTTCATCGTCAAAACCGACTTCCTGCCCGCGCCCGTCCAGTTCTTCACCTCCTGTCTGATCCTGCTGACCTCGGCGTATCAATTTACCCAGACCGACGCCAAGACCGACGACCACCATTTCAAGGGTTTCCCATCCTATTGGAACGTGGCTGCGCTCTACATGCTGTTGATGAACCTGCCGCCCTGGGTCAACTTTGGCTTTTTGATGCTCTTCAACATCATGGTCTTTATCCCCGTCAAATATATTTACCCGAGCCGCAACAGCTATCTGCGCACCCTGACCCTCGTGCTGACCTATCTCTACGGCGCGATCGGCATCTGGGGTTTGCTGCAATATCCCGACCAGCCAGGCTGGGTGGTGTGGGCCTCGTTCGTGTACGTGGTCTATTACCTCGCGTTGAGTCTGATCCCCAAGAACAAACACGCCCATGCAAATTGAAATCGTAACCAAGGCAGACGCGGAACTGCACGCAGCCTTTCAACGCCTCGTGCCGCAGTTGACGAATACCCATTCGCCTCCCACCCTCGACGAGTTGACTGCCCTGCTTCGAGACGCATCGTCCACGCTGGTGATCGCCCGTGACGTGGACGGCGCCATTGTTGGCGCGCTCAACCTCACGGTCTATCGCGTCCCGACGGGCATTCGCTCGATCATCGAAGATGTCGTTGTAGACATCTCTGCCCGCGGACAGGGCATCGGTGAGGAACTGATGCTGCGCGCCATCGAGATCGCCCGCGAAAAAGGCGCGGCGGGCATCACGCTCACGTCCAACCCCACGCGGGTGGCGGCGAATAAATTGTATGTGCGGTTGGGGTTTCAGAAACGCGATACGAACGCCTATCAGATGTCATTGCGAGGGCGCACTTGATCTTCGCCTGAGGCAATCCCCAATTTCAGGTAGATTGCTTCGCAAAAAAACGCTCGCAATGACATTTGTTGATGAGAGATTGCTTCGCAGAAAACGCTCGCAATGACATTTGTTGATAGGAGATTGCTTCACAAAAAACGCTCGCAATGACATTTGTTGATAAGAGATTGATTCGCAAAAAAACGCTCGCAATGACATTTGATAAAAGAAGAGAGCCAGCATCTGAGGTGGATAAGAGTCTTTAGAGTTGAAAAAGGGGTGATCTAAGGTGGTGCAATTTGTTAAGGTTAATATATCACAGGTTGGGGAGCGATTT
>VGOX01000483.1 GCA_016875755.1 Chloroflexota bacterium | reverse complement strand
TGGAATTCATTCGTTCAACGGCAATGGAGAAATGACAGGCGCAGCGTGGATCGAGGAAGGCGGCTTTTTAGAAGGTCCGATTGGTTTGACGAACACGCATAGCGTTGGCATTGTGCGCGATACGATCATCAAGTGGCAGGTGAAGCATGATATCCGTTACCAGTCGTGGTCGCTGCCTGTGGTGGCAGAAACAGCTGACGCCTGGCTAAATGACATGGACAGTTTTTTTGTCAAAGAAGAGCATGTGTATGAGGCGCTGGATACAGCAACCTCAGGCGCAATTGACGAAGGCAATGTCGGCGGCGGGACGGGGATGATGTGTTACGAATTCAAAGGCGGCACGGGGACATCTTCGCGCAAGCTATCTGAAAAACACGGCGGTTGGACAGTGGGCGTGATCGCGCAAACGAACTTCGGCAGGCGGCATCAATTGACGGTGGCAGGCGTGCCCGCAGGTGTTCACATGACAGGCAATGCTCCGCTGACAAATGGCGAAAATCCATACCTCAACAGTGACAATCCCTATAAGCAAGATGATGGTTCGCTGATCGTCATCGTCGCCACAGATGCGCCGCTGCTTCCCCATCAGCTGAAGCGGGTGGCGAGGCGGGTTTCGCTCGGCATGGCACGCACTGGTTCCATTGGCGGTAACGGCTCGGGTGATATTTTTCTGGCATTCTCCACGGCAAATGCACAGGCGGCGAAGGGCGATGAAAAAGGTATTTCGAATATTCAGGTTTTGAATAATGACCACATTGACCCGATCTTCGCAGCAACAGCCTATGCGACAGAGGAAGCCATCATCAACTCCGTGATCGCGGCAGAAGATATGGATGGGCATGAATTGAGCGTGAAGGCCGTCCCGCATGAAGATTTGAAGGATGTGTTAAAGAGGTATGGGAGAACAGTGAGTAGTGAAACCAACTGTTGACTTTCTACGTACATAGACACAGACTATAGGCAAGGAGAAAATATGTCCAACATTCTCGAAGTACAAAATCTGGTTAAGAAATATGGGGATTTCACTGCCGTGAAGGGCATTTCGTTCGATATCAAGGAAGGTGAGATATTTAGCCTGCTTGGTCCGAATGGCGCAGGGAAGACTACCACCATCTCGATGCTTTCCACGCTGTACGCGCCCACGTCAGGTGATGCAATCATTGCGGGGCATTCTGTCACCAAAAGCCCGATGGCGGTGCGTAATGCCATCGGTGTTGTGCCGCAGGACATTGCACTCTACGAAGACCTGACCGCGAAGGAAAATCTCATCTTTTGGGGGCAGATGTATGGACTGAGCGGCAAATCGCTCACAGCACGCGTGGATGAAGTGCTGGAGCAAATTGACTTGGTGGACAAAGCCAAAGACCGCGTCAAAACCTATTCAGGTGGGATGAAGCGCCGCGTCAACATCGGGGTGGGCTTGCTCCACAAACCCAAGCTGCTTATCATGGACGAACCCACCGTCGGCATTGACCCGCAATCACGCCGCGCCATTTTAGACACGGTCAAAGACCTCAACAAACAGGGCATGACCGTCCTCTACACCACGCACTACATGGAAGAAGCCGAAGAGCTCTCGCACCGCGTGGGCATCATTGACCACGGCGACTTGATCGCACTCGGCACGCAGAAGGAACTCACCAAGCAAGTTGGGCAGACGGAAACACTGGTCTTGCACATCGGCGAGAACGAAGACCCTGATGCTTTGGTGTCGTCCCTGAAAGGCGTGGACGGTATTCTCGAAGCCAACGCCATCAACCATGAGATTTCAGTGATCACACAATCTGCAAAGGACGTGCTTGCGCCCGTCGTCACCACGGCCAATCAGCGCGGAATAAAAATCTATTCTATCGACATCCGCGAACCAAATTTGGAAGCGGTGTTTTTACATTTGACGGGAAGGGCGTTGAGGGTTTAATGTCATTGCGAGGAGTATTCTTTGCGATGAAGCAATCCCCCTTTAATTTGGAGGTTGCCTCGCACACCGTCCTGCGTTCGGTACAGGGAAGTTCGCTCGCAACGACATAATAGGAATACCTATGTTCAAACTAATCATCATCGGCATCAAGGATTTGAAAATCATCTTTCGTGACCGCGCGGCATTGATCATGATGCTTCTGGCGCCATTCCTGCTCACGCTCGGCATGGGGCTGGTCACAGGGCGGTTCAGCGGAAATTCCAATACGGGCATTTCTGATATTCCCGTCATCATCGTCAACTTGGACAAGGAACAATTGGGGAATGCGCTCGAAGAACTCTTCACAGGCGAGGAACTGGCTGAATTGGTCGAGCCAACTCTGAGCGAAAGTCCAGAGGCGGCGCGGCAAGCGATTGACGAAGATACCGCAGCCGCCGCGATCATCATCCCCGCAGGATTCACGCGCAGCGTCATCCCGCAGCAGTGGACATTCGACGAAGAACCCGAAGCGCTGCAAATCGAAGTGTACGCGAACCCCGCGCGGCCAACAGGCGCAGGCATTATCAAATCCATCGTGGATGAATTCATCAGCCGCATCGAAGAGGGGCGCATCAGCGGGCAGACCTCGATCTTCCAGATGATTATTAGCGGGCGCATCACGCCGCAGCAAGGCGAGCAGGCGGGCATGGAGATGTCGGAACGGTTGGAAGATGAGCCGCTTGATGAAACGCTGGCGATCAAACTCAACACCGACACGAACGAAGC
>VGOX01000482.1 GCA_016875755.1 Chloroflexota bacterium | reverse complement strand
CCTTCTAATACATCCTTGCCACACAAATCTTCTATTCCTGCCCCTAATCACCCCTGGCGTCGTTCTCCGATTGGTAAAGCAAAATTCCTCCCTACTACTCAGTTTTCAAAAAACTGACGCCCACCCGCCTTCAACTCCCAGAATATAAAATCTCCCGTGATCGTGATCGCCGCCAAAGGGCAGGAGCATGACGCCATTCAAGCCTTCCGCCTTGGCGCTGTGGATGTGTTGTTTTGGCCCCTGCGCGATGCAGAAGTGGTTTCCATTGTTGAGCGTGCCCTGCGCCAGACAAAGGAAACACGCGAACGCCAAAAGCTGGATCGCCAATTAAAAGAAACAAATAACGAATTGCAAAAACGCCTGCAAGACCTCACCACCGTGCTTGCCACTGCAAAAGCGGTCATTTCCATCACCGATCAGCGTCAGTTGTTTGACCGTATTCTGGAAAGCGCATTGAAATTGGGCGAATCGGAGATGTGCTGGTTGATGCTGCGTGATGAAAAAAGCCAGACTTATCTGCTTCGTGCTCATCGCCACCTGCCAGAAACCTGGGCGAAAATGAATCATCCTGTGGATGATGGTGTCAGTACACTGGTTGCACGTTCCGGCGAGAGCCTGTTCATGAACGGCTCTGCTTTGAAGAAATTCCGCCTGACTTCCCTGGGCAAATCGGTTGGGGTGATACCCATCAAGGTTCGCAGTGAGGTTATCGGTCTGTTGATCATTGTTCGCAGGGAAGACCGCCCGTTCGTGCGCGAATCGCAGACCCTGCTCGAAGCCATGGCTGATTACGCCTCCATTTCATTGGTGAATGCCCGGTTGTTTCGGGCACTTGAGGAAACTGCTGAAAAAGCGCGGATGGGAGAAACCAATCGCCATGCGGCATTACAATCCCTGCGCGATGCCATCAACGCTGAAATTGCGCAGGCACTCCAACCGCTGACGATGGGGCTGACGGAATTACCGGGTCCGCTGGGTGCTGAGCAGCGCAATGCACTTGAAACGGTGCAGGCTTCGCTTCTGCGGCTGGTACGATCTTCTGAAAAAACCATTATCCCGAAATAAAAAACTGACCTGACTTCATGACAAAACAGGAATTGATATTACTTGCGATTGACAACTCCGCGATTCTGGATTTGATGGATCGGGCGTTGCGTGCGGCTGGCTATGCTGTTGTCATTGCGCAGGATATTCCCTCGATGGAGCGATCGATTCAGGATGCAATTCCATCGTTGTTGATCGTGGGGGAAACCTTTAGCGGAAAGGAAGGGTTTACGATCTCCAGCGCCATGTTGGAGCGTTTCCCGACCCTGCCGATCATTCTGTTTGCGAATCAAGATACCACTGGTTTTGCCAAATCTGCGCTTAAGTTGGGCTTGAGCGGTTATTTGTATCCACCCCTTAAAATGTCTGATATTGTGGATGAGGTTCAACGCTGCCTCGCCCGCGCCCGAGGTTTAGGCGATTGGCTGCGCCGTGAAGTAAAGCGGACAACTGCGTCCTTGGAGGAAAAAGCCAAAATATCAGAAACAGAACGAAACAGGTTGGAGGCGATCATTGCCAACATCCAGGATGGGGTGATCGTGCTGGATATCCATCAGAATATTCTGATGGTGAATCAGGCGGCGATCGGGATATTCAACCTGAGCGGCAGGTCTGTTTTGGGGATGTCGATGAAGGATACGATCCAGAATGCGGATCTTAACGCCATGATGGCGCGCTCTGGTGAAGGGGCATTGAAATATCATGAAGTGAATTTTGATGATGGGCGGGTGTATAACGCGCAATATACTCCCATCCCAAAAGTGGGCGGGGCCGTGACGATGCAGGATATTTCCTATTTGAAGGAACTGGACCGCCTGAAGAGTGAATTTATTCATACTGTTTCACACGACTTGCGCTCGCCTTTGACGGCGATTCTTGGGTACACAGAATTGATCGAACGTACCGGGGATTTGAATGAGAATCAGCAGTTGTTTTTGCAGCGGTTGCAGGGAAGTGTGCAGCATGTGACGAGTCTGGTCAATGACTTGTTGGATCTGGGGCCGTTGGAATCTGGTTTTGATATGCGCCGAGAGGTGGTTCATATTGATAATGTTCTCAAATACACACTGGATATGTTCGACGCGCAGATAAAGAACAAGAATATTCAGGTTGAATTGAAGATCGATTTGGAACTGAAGCCCCTGCGTGCCAACCCGATCCGCATTCGCCAGATGATGGATAATCTGGTGGGGAATGCCATCAAATATACGCCTGTTGATGGGCGGGTGGGGATTAGCCTTTCGATGCAGAATGAACAATTGGTGCTGCGGGTGGAGGATTCGGGGCCGGGCATTCCTGCCGATGAACATAACCGCATCTTTGAAAAGTTCTACCGTGCTACGAACAAACCTGCTGGTGTCGAAGGTTCCGGGCTGGGTCTGGCAATCGTCAAATCGATTGTAGACAGCCATCAGGGGCGGGTGTGGGTGGAACCAAACCTAGGCGGCGGTTCTGTTTTCATTGTTTTGCTCCCCACACAAGAATAGATATTTAGGTCAATTCTTTATTAAAACCTCGATAGTTGTGTTTTGATAAAAGGCAGCAAAATATCAGGCAAGAGCAAAAGCCTGTTGCTTGGCGAATAAATAGGCAAATAAGTCATTGGCTTTCTGTCCTTGTTCAAGTTGCTGAGATGCGTAG
>VGOX01000481.1 GCA_016875755.1 Chloroflexota bacterium | reverse complement strand
TGGGCAGATATACGCGCCCGTCGTAGTCAATATCCGCGACGACGCCTTTGGTTTGCATCACGCCGATGACGGTCAGTTTGGTGCTGCCCACGGTGATGGACTGTCCCAGTGGGCTTTCTTCACCGAACAAGTCTTTTGCCAGCCCTGCACCCAAGACCGCCACTTTGAGTTTGCGGTCGTTTTCCGCTTCGGTGAAATATGTCCCTTCGGCAACCGCGTAATCACGCACAGCGGGAAAGTCTGCTGTGGTGCCGACAATGGAAATCGATTCGAGTGTAGTACCGTTGGCTTTGACGGTTTGGGGGGCGGGCGCTTGCTCGGCGGAAACACCGCTGATGCCGATGACTTGCTCAGAGATGGCGAAAGCGTCTTCATATAAGAGTGTGCGCGCCGCGCCTGGCACACCACGCATGGGCGATACGATCAGCAGGTTGGCTCCCAGCGAGTTGATCTGCTCTGCGATGGCGGCTTCTGCACCTGCGCTGATGGACATCATCACGATGACCGAGGCAACGCCAATGATGACTCCCAGAGTGGTCAGGAAGGAGCGGACTTTGTTGAGCATCAGCCCTTCCCAGGCGATGCGTAGGATTTTTTGAAATTTCATAATGGCTTCTCCGCACAATGACCGTCATCCACCGTCTGCCCATCGCGGACGCAGATGATGCGTTCTGCATGTTGGGCAATATCGGGTTCGTGCGTCACCATGACGATGGTCACGCCGCTTTGGTGCAGGGTGTGAAGTAGATCCATGATCTCCACACTGGATTTGGAATCAAGGTTGCCTGTCGGCTCATCGGCAAGGATCAGCGGCGGACGGTTGATGAGTGCGCGGGCAATGGCAACGCGCTGTTGCTGCCCGCCTGAGAGTTGGTTGGGGTGATGGTGCATCCGCTTTTCCAAGCCAACAGAAGCCAGCGCTTCGGCGGCGCGGGTGTACTGTTCTTCACTGCTCAATTCCACATGGATGTCGTACAGCATCGGTAGAAGCACATTGTCCAAAGCCGAGAGGCGCGGCAAAAGGTTGAACGATTGAAAAACAAACCCGATCTTCTGGTTGCGAACATCCGCCAGTTCGTTCTTCTCCAACCCGCTGACATCGCGCCCATCGAGCAGGTATGCGCCAGAGGTGGGGCGATCCAAACAGCCGATGATATTCATCAGGGTCGATTTGCCCGACCCGCTGGGTCCCATAATGGCAACGAACTCACCATATTGAATGGACGCGCTCAGATCGTTCAGCGCGAACACCTGCGCTTCGGGGTCGTCGCCGTATACTTTCGTCAGGCGTTGCAATTCGATCAGCGAGTTCATTCGGTCTCCACCACGCCCGTGCTAACCACATCCCCTTTTTGCAAGCCTTCCAAAATTTGCACATTGGCAAAATCGCGCAAGCCGATCTTCACAGGCGTCATTTTGAGCGTGCCATCTGCTTGCAGGACGAAGACCGCATACGAACCTGGCGCAAGTTCACGCAATGCTTGCACAGGGATCAACAAAGCGGATTGGGCTTCGCCCGCCACCACCTCAACTTCGGCTGTCATGCCGCCGAGGAAGTTTTGCCCCGCTGGAAGATTCACCTCCGCCCACACGCTGACATACGGTGTGCTGCTGACAACTTCCAACTCAGGGTCTACACGCGTGATGACACCTTCAAAGGTTTGTTCGGGGTAGGCGTCAAAAACAATGCGCACGGGCAAGCCTGCCTGCACGAGCGCGAGGTCAGTTTCTTCCACATAAAAGTGGATGAACAATTCATCAGAGGCAATCGCCACCACGGGCGACGTTCCAACCGACTGCCCGACCGAAGCATTGACACTGGTCACAGTACCCGCTGTCGGCGCGGTCAGATGCGTATTGTCCAGCGCGTATTGTGCCGATTGCACAGCAAGGCAGGCGGAGGTCAGTTTCGAGGTCAATGTTCCGTACGAGGTCAGGTCGGCGCATGGGTCGGTGCCTGCGCTCAAACGGGTGGAATAGATGCGGGCATCTTCCACTGCCAGTTGAGCCGAGCGGACTTTGGCGCGCGCCAGATTGATCGTATCTTCAGTGGGAAGATTGACTGTTTTCACAAGTTCGCCTGTCACCGCGTCTCGGTAGGAGAGTGAAAAAGCAGCGGAAGCATATTCGTTGATATATGCAGAGCGCGCGCTATTCAAGTTGGTCTCGGCATTTGTGACGGCATCTTCTGCAAGCGCGATCTCTTCGGCAGAGGCATTGCCCGACTTCTTTTCATCCAATGTGCGCTGGGCTTCGAGCAAGCGGACTTCTTCGTTATAGACCCAGGGGCTGATGAGATATTGCAATTCTGCAATGGCTTTGTCGAGGCTGGCTTGGGCGTTGATGCGGGCGATCTCTGCGTTGGCGAGCGCGTCAGGCGAGATCAAGGCTTGCAGAGCGAGTTCCTTCTCGGCAAGCGTGAGGCGGGCGGCGCTGTCATCGAGGGCGACCAATTCCGCTCCCTGCTCCACTTCCGCGCCGACCTCCACTGGCACGCGGATGACCGTGCCGCCTGTGCGAAATCCCAATTCCACGCGGGCGGCGGCAACCAAATTTCCCGAGCCATTGACGGTAATGGAAAGATCCCCCGTGCGGACCTTTGCCGTTTGCAGAGGCGCTTCGGTGGCGGCGGCAGTTTGCGAAGTCTTTTGCAGGCTGTACCCCAAAACACCGAGGGCGGCAAGCA
>VGOX01000480.1 GCA_016875755.1 Chloroflexota bacterium | reverse complement strand
CGTGCCGCGTTTGTTCAAGACCGTCCAACCGCAGGATAACTACGAGTGGGCCGCTGCCACTTTAAGCAACGCCAAAAAACTCGACCCCGATGTGCTCACCAAATCTGGCATCATGCTCGGCCTCGGTGAAACCATGGACGAGGTCAAAGCCGTGATGCGAGACCAGCGCGATTGGGGTGTGGATATTCTGACCATCGGTCAATACCTGCAACCCAGCAAGAAACATCTTGCCATGGAACGCTACTACACCATGGAAGAATTCGCCGAACTGCGCGAATACGGCAAAGAGATCGGCTTCAAATGGGTCGAATCAAATCCGCTGGTGCGGTCGTCATACCACGCAGCAGAGCAGGTCCGCGCCTTGAGTGTGGTGCATCGCAAGTTATATGGAGAGCAGTTGCCCGTAATCAACAATCAGTAGTCGCTTCAAAAACTCCCGCCGAATAAAATCGGCGGGAGTTTTTATTTCACAATTCGATTACATCCAACTTCCCACAAGGCGAAGAACATCACGGACAAAAGCACCCGCTTACGGGTACAATTCGCGCCATGCTCAAAAACAAATCCCCCCTCATTCCATTTTTCATCACCATCCTTGCAATCGTGATTATGACCCTGTTCGGTCCCGAAGAAAAATCACTGGGATCGAACGTCCGCCTCGTATACCTGCATGGAGCCTGGGTACTAACCTCGGAAATATTTCTCATCCTTGCGGCTCTCACTGGACTTTTAGGTTTGCTCCTAAAACGAGACATTTTCCACGTCTGGAGCGCCGCACTCGGTCGGACAGGCGTCGTGTTCTGGATCACCTACCTGCCGCTCTCCATGTTCGCCATGCAAGCCAACTGGAACGGACTATTCCTTGCCGAGCCGCGCTTCCGTCTCGCCATGACGTTTGCCATCACCGGCATTCTGTTGCAGGTCGGCTTATGGATGATGAATACAAAATGGCTCACCTCACTGGCGAATATCATCTTCATCATCGTCCTGCGCGCCATCTTCGCCACCGCTGAAAATATCATGCACCCGCCTCCATCCCCGATCTTCAACTCAGGGCTGTGGAACATCATTATCTTCTTCATTGCACTCAACATTCTGGCATGGGTAACAGGTTTTTTCCTGACAAGGTTCTTCCTTCAAATCCAACCTGAAAAGGCATAACCCGTTTGCGCATTCGATACCAACTTATCGTTTTCATGTTCCTACGCACCATCCTGAACACCGCTCACAGGATGGTGTATCCATTCTTACCCGTATTTGCGCGCGGTCTCGGCGTGGATATTTCCACCATGTCGCTGTTGATGACAGCACGCTCCCTGCTCGGGGCAACAAGTCCACTCTTTGCACCCATCGCAGATCGCCGTGGGCGGAAGTTCGGTATGTTGCTGGGCATGGCTGTGTTCACACTTGGTGTAGGCTTGGTGACCATCTCCCCCTCCGTGTGGACGCTTGCCATCGCGCTCATGCTGGCAATGATCGGCAAATACATGTTCGACCCCGCCATGCAAGCCTACTTTGGAGACCGCATTCCCTATCATCAACGCGGCACAGCGTTGGCAGTGACAGAAGTCGCATGGTCCATGTCATTCATTATCGGTGTGCCTGTTGTGGGATTCTTAATTGACCGCTATGGTTGGTCGGCGCCTTTTCCGCTTTTTACGGTGCTTGGGCTGGTTGTCGTCTTCATCGTCTGGCGCATCGTCCCCCGGGAAGATCCGCACCATGACCCCACCACCAACTCCCGTGACGGGTATCGAGCCGTCTTCACTTCAATCCCTGCACTGGCAGGCATATCGATCGCCCTTTGGGCAAGCGCAGCGAACGAATTGGTTAACGTCATCTTTGGCGTCTGGCTGGAAGATTCTTTTGGGCTGAAAATCATTGCCCTTGCAGGCGCATCCGCTGTGATCGGTATCTCCGAACTCAGCGGCGAGGGGTTGGTTGCCCTAACTACAGACCGCCTCGGAAAACCCCGTGCATTAGCAATTGGTCTTACAGCCAACGCCTTCGCCTCGCTTCTGCTGCCATTCATCGGGCAAACCCAGACTGGCGCCTTAATCGGGCTTTTTCTCTTTTACATCACCTTTGAATATGTCATGGTCAGCCATATCCCGCTGATGACCGAACTCGTCCCTTCAGCACGCGCCACCATGCTTTCGATGAACGTCACCGGACATGCCATTGGGCGCGCGTTGGGGGCTTTTCTGGCTGGTCTCATTTACCAGCCATTTGGCTTCCTATTCGTTGCACTTACAGCAATCCTCTTCAACGCGGCTGGCCTGCTTGCCCTGCGAAGGATGCAAAAGGGATAAGACGGTAGTATTTTTTAGAATCCGTAAAAAAATGAACAAAAAGCCCCGCCTTGCGGCGGGGCTTTTTGTTCATTGATACTTAAGACTAGAGAGCGGCGCTAATCTGGTCGATGATATCAGCGATGATCGGACGGAGAGCGGTCAGTGCCACGATAACAACGATGGCAACTAAAACAAGAATCAGCGCATATTCAACAAGACCCTGGCCTTTTTCCTTGGGTGAGAACAACATGGTGGAATTTCTCCTTTCTTCAGAATTCTCAGGAAGGCGTCCTGAGTTATTTAGGACTTACGCAAAACTAAGTGATTGACGGGAAGGCAAAAAGCCAGTAAGTTTGGGAGTATGAGACCGAAAACCCAAATTGTGACGCGTCTG
>VGOX01000479.1 GCA_016875755.1 Chloroflexota bacterium | reverse complement strand
CGCTTCGATACGGGTCCATCCGTCATCACCATGCGGCATGTCTTTGAAGATTTATTCCGCACCGCAAATCGGGATATGGCAGATTACCTGACCCTGTTACCCGTCGAACCGCTAACCCGCTACTTCTACCCAGACGGCACGCGCCTCGACCTCAGCCGTGACCTGCCTCTCACCATCGAGCAGATCCAACGCCTTGAGCCGCGTGACGTGGAAGGCTATCTCGCCTTTCTGACCAAAGCCGCATGCCTGCACCGCATCACAGGTCCCGTCTTCACGTACGGGCCACCGCCTGCGTTCTCCAGCCTGAAAAAAGTAAAACTCACAGACCTGCTTTCCGTTGACCCCATTCACACCATGCAATGGATGATCGAAAAGCATGTCAGGCATCCGCACCTGCGCCAATTACTCGGACGGTTCGCCACCTACACGGGCGCGTCACCGTATCTTGCACCTGCCACGCTTGCCGTCATCGCGCATGTGGAGTTGAACGAAGGCATATGGTATCCACAGGGCGGTATTTATGCCATCGCCAGGGTCTACGAAAAGCTCGCCCGCGAACTCGGCGTGGATATCCGCTTGAATGCACGGGTGCGGGAGATTCAATTGAAGGGGAAAAAAGTTTCTGGGATTCTGCTGGAAGATGGGGAACTGCTCGAAGCAGAGATGGTCATTTCCAATATTGATGTAACCACCACGTATAACCTCATCAACTCCCTGCTTGTGGAAAAACGACGCAAGACCCTACAAAAGCGCGATGTCTCCTGCTCGGGAATCATCCTGCTGCTCGGTGTCGAAAGGACACACCCCGAATTGGCGCATCATAATATTTTCTTCTCGTCTGATTACAAACGCGAGTTCGAGCAAATCTTTGCTGAAAACCGATTACCCGATGACCCGACTCTCACCGTTTGTGTCACCTCCAAAACGTATGAATCGCATGCGCCTAAAGGCTGTGAAAATTGGTTTGTGATGGCGAATTCTCCTCCACTCCCCTCTCCCATTCAGGGAGAAGGGTCGGGGGTGAGGGTCGACGCCGAAGTGAGTGAAATGCTCCTAGACCGCCTCGCAGCCGTGGGGTTGGATGTGAGGCGCAGCATCCGCTGGCAGAAATTGCTCACCCCGCGAGATATCCAGATCAATTCGGGAGCGTATCGCGGGGCGTTGTATGGCGTCTCGTTCAATGACCGCTTCGCGCCGTTCAAACGTCCGCATAATCAGTCAGAGATCGAAGGGCTGTTCTTTGCGGGCGGCACGACCCACCCAGGCGGAGGCGTGCCGATGGTGACGCTTTCAGGAAAACTTGCCGCGGAGTTGGCGGCTCAAAGTGTTTCGTGAATGATATGTGCGGGGAGGTCGAGCACATAGCAATCGTTTTGACGCACAAAGCCCATGCGGCGCAGATAGGTTTCATGTTTCGAGTTGCCAGAATCTGAAATCAGTTTTGCAATACCTTTTTGTCGAAAGAACTCAGCACTTTCGTCGAATAGAAATTTGCCAGCGCGGAAATCACGATACCCTGGGATGACAAAGTCAAGAAATATATGCGCGGATTCATCTTCAGGTTTGACGATCAGCACGCCGACAGGCAGCATATTGCGCAGCACGAACAACACCAACTGGTCAGGCTTGGGCTTGAACAAATAAGTGGGAATGAATTCCAAAATTTCCTTGCGGTAAAAATCAAGGAATCGTTTGAGATAGGCGCTTTCGGCGCGGATCTCCATCAGCGTAAAATAATCCTTTTGCTGCCACATCTGCCAGAGATTGTAGAGGTTGACGCACAGGATCAACCCGTTGAGAAATGCCACAGGTACAGCGCCGATCAACACGCCATAGACGATGAAAAACACCGCTCCAATCATATTAATGACGCGCAGCCGTACCAGCGACTTCATCATCAGCGAGACAGCCACGAGGAGTGAACCTGCGTAGCCGATAAGTTCATAAATAAAAGATGGTTCCATGTTTCTTCCTGCTTGTATTTTTTAGGGTTGGCATTATACCCCCAACTTCAAAACCTGCCTGCTGCAACTTTCCCAAAAAGTATGCGTATAAAAAGCATGAAAAAGGAGCAATAAAATGACAACACACCGACAAGCCTTACGCAGATCGAAAAGCAACCGCATCGTGGCGGGCGTGTGCGGCGGACTTGCCGAATTCTTTGGCATCAGTTCGTTCTGGTTTCGTCTCGCCCTCATCATCGCGCTTATCCCGGGCGGGGTGCCGGGCATCCTGATCTACCTGATCGCAATGATCATGATCCCCTCAGAATAAGATCGGCAATCAAAAAATCCCTCATAAGCGAGGGATTTTTTGATTGCCGCTTTCAAATCAACTGGACGCACGACTCAAATACACCGTTTCACTGCGAGAGCTATACCCCGCCCAGATCACCGCGCCATCCACACGATACTCATCCAGAATGATAGACCGCCCGTCCAAGCCGGTCTGTTCCACATAGCTGGTCTTACCCTGCGGCAGACTCGTCACTTTGACACGCGCATCATTCGCCTCACCTGTGCGGACGTAATTCTCAATCACTCGCAGAATGATCGTTTTCTCTTCTGAAGGCATGTCGTTCTCCTTAATTTTTCTTGTTCAATAAAAGACTCGACTGCAAAAAGGGTAGAACCCTCGTCAAAACCGCAAAAAATTAATATACTCAGTCCATGTTCAGAAAAAACACGAA
>VGOX01000478.1 GCA_016875755.1 Chloroflexota bacterium | reverse complement strand
TGGGTTCGCCTCAAACAGGTTGCCAATGAGACCCAACAGACTGTTTACCGCCTCAAACATGATTTGCTGTCCGACTATTTGCGTCAACAACTCAAATCGCCTGCTATTCAAATGACTTTTGCGTAAGTCCTAGCAAAAAAATGAATTGTCAAGCCTACCCCCACCGCACAACTTCGCAGCGTTCGCAGGTTGGGTCGCTGCACAGCAACGCGTATGGGTCTGAATGGATCTTGTTCACTACCGCACGCAGCAAGTCGTTGACGGGAATGGCTTGAATGGCCATGCCGTTCACATCGGCGCGGCGCGTGAAGGATTTGACATTGTCGACAAGTGCATTGAAGCCTTCCGCATCACCGGGGAAATTGGGGCATTCGGCGATTCCATTTTCAGTCAGCGCCCAGCGGATGAATTGCATGCGCCCCGCGATCTTTTCGCCATAATGGATGCTGAAATTGACGCGCTGGTCCATGCCGATAAGCAGGATGACGCCATCCTGCTCCGCAAGGGATACGATCGGCGCGTAGGGTTCACGGTCTGTTTGGGCGTGGATGAGTGCATCCGCGTGGATGCCTGCAAATGAAAAGACTGGGTGAAGGGAACGCTTTGCCTTTGGGTGCTGGCGGACGAGTTCTGCGAAACTTCCCACGGCTTCGTCTGCGGGCATGGCGGGGTGGAAGGGCTCTGCGGATGAAACATCCACTTTGGGGTGCGCTGGGTGGTACTCCAACGGCAGCAGGGATTTGGGCGTGAAGGTCGGGGTGATGAATCCGCTGGTGGTTTCGAGGAGGGCAGAGAGCAATTCGTCCGCGTTCACTGTTGGGGAGGCGTGGACAAGGACGAGGCGTTTGCTCAGGCTCAGGTCGGAGAGAGCAGGCTTGAGGGAGGAGAATGAGGCGGGCATGAGTTGACTGGTCGAACTGGTCTGACTGGTCAGACTGGTCGAACTACTTCCCTTTCCAATTTGGTTTGCGTTTTTCGATGAAGGCGGTCATGCCTTCGGTTTGGTCTTCGGTGGCGAAGAGTGGATAGAAGTTTCGCTTCTCGACATTGAGACCTTCGGTGAGGGTGGTTTCAAAGGCGGCGTTGACGGCATCCTTCGCCATACGGACTGCCATCGGTGCGCGCGAGGCGACTTCTTCCGCGAAAGCAACGGCGGCATCGAGATAACCTTCAACGGGCACAATGCGATTCGCAAGACCGAACTGCTGCGCTTCGACTGCGGTGAGCGTGCGATTGTTGATGACCATTTCCATGGCGAGATGTTTGCCGACGAGACGGGCAAGGCGTTGTGTGCCGCCTGCGCCAGGGATGATACCGATGGTAATTTCGGGCTGCCCGAACTTGGCAGATTCGCTCGCAATGACCATGTCGCATGAGAGGACGAATTCACATCCGCCGCCCAATGCCCAGCCAGAAACAGCCGCAATGACGGGTTTGCGAATCTTGCGGATGCGGTCCCAGACCTCCACGCGTTCTTCGACGACCATCTGCACGTAGGACGCTTCCGCCATTTCCTTGATGTCTGCCCCTGCGGCGAAGGCTTTTTCGTTGCCAGTGACGATGATCGCGCCGACGGCTTCGTCCTTATCAAAGGCTTCCATTGCATCGAAGACTTCACTGAGCATGGTCAGGTTGAAGGCGTTCATTGCCTGCGGACGGTTCAACTGCACAATGCCCACGCGTCCGCGGGTTTTGGTTAGGATGGTGGTGTAGGTCATGGGAGTTCCTCCAGAGAATTTCAGATATAGCGATTATAAACTCAACGTACTCTTCCCATGTTGTATAATTTCGCGCACTGGAATCCCCTATGATCTTACCTGAATGGACAACACTCAATATCGCCTTTTATAGCTTCTTCGCCGTCTTGGTGATCGGCGTGGGACCTGCCGAATATTTTGGCATGTCCATGATGAACTATAGTAAGTTTCGCAAAGGCACGGGCGTTTCCGGGCGGGCAGGCATGGTGTTCCTGTATGCCCTGCCTTTCGTTACCATTACCTTTATTGCATGGTCCTATCTGCCATCCGCAACCTTGGTGCAGTGGGTGGTCTATCTTGCAGTGGCGTTCCATTTCATCAAGCGTGTGCTCGAGTCGCTTTTCCTGCATAAATATGCAGGTAAGATCGACCTGTCCACTACAATGATGATCGCTTTATTCTATTCGTTCGTAGCGGGCATGCTTGGCTGGTTGAATCGCAATCCGCTCTTGGCGACGGATGAATGGATTTATATCGGTGTTGTCTTATACATCATCGGCATAACGGGTAACTTCCATCACCACAAACTGCTGACAGACCTGCGTAAGAACTCACTCGAATACTTCATCCCTAAAGGCGGGTTGTTTGAGTATGTCATCTGTCTGCATTACCTGTTCGAGATGATCGCCTGGCTGGGCATTGCCCTGCTTTCACGACATCTTGCGGCATGGTTCGTCCTGTTCTTTATTATCTTTTACCTCTCGGCGCGTGCAATGCGCGTACTTAAGTGGTATCACGAAAAGTTCAACGACTTTCCGAAAGACCGAAAGGCGATTTTGCCTTTTGTTTTGTAATCAACTTTAATACTTTAGTTTCCGCTAACATAAAGTAGGGGAAGGAGTTGAAGGAGGGATTTTAGCTAATCGCGCCAGGTGACCAGCGGGTAAATGTGAAGTTGCTGAATTCTTTTTTCGAAGTCGTCGAGAAAGATT
>VGOX01000477.1 GCA_016875755.1 Chloroflexota bacterium | reverse complement strand
CAACCCGCCCCGTCAGATGTGGCGAAGATTTCCGAAAGCGATGTGCTGATTCTGAACGGCATCGAATATGAGCATTTCATGGAATCGCTGATCGAGAATACAGGCGGCGAGCGTGTCACCATCATTGCATCAGACGGCTTGGAAGTGCGTGAAATGGAAGCGCATGGCGATGAAGATGAACACGCCGAAGACGAAGACCACACTGAAGAAGAGGAACATGCCGAGGACGAAGATCATGCCGACGAAGCAGAAGCAGGTGAAGGTCATGGTCATGAGGCGGGTGATCCGCACATGTGGCTGGACCCGAATCTCGTCATCACCTATGTGGAGAATATCCGCGATGGCTTGATCGCAGCCGACCCTGAAGGCACGGATGTGTACACATCCAATGCGGAGGCGTATATTGCAGAACTGCGCGCGCTGGATGCGTGGATCATCGAGCAGGTGAAGGGCGTGCCCGCCGAGCGCCGCCTGCTGGTGACCAACCACGAGTCGCTGGGATATTTTGCAGACCGTTACGGTTTTGAGATTGTGGATACCATTCTGCCGAGTTTCAGTTCCGAGGCGAGCGCTTCAGCACAGGAGATCGTTTCGGCGGTGGAAGCCATCAAGTCATCGGGGGCGACTGCGATCTTCCTCAGCGAAGTGGAAAATGCAGACATGGCAAACCAGATCGCGGATGATACTGGTGTGACGGTGGTGGACGACCTCCATTTTGAGTCGCTGACTAATGGCGCGCCTGCCGCAACGTACCTGGATATGATGCGGCACAACGTCTCGCGCATTGTAGATGCGTTGAAATAAGAGATTTACGATTTGCGATTTATGATTTACGATAGATGTATTCATAGATCGCAAATCCAAATCTGAAATCGAAAATCGGTAATCAAAAATCGAAATGTCTCACACCCCTCATCGGCTAGAAGTAGAAAGCATCAGCATCGGCTACGGCGATAAGATCATTTTACGTGACCTGTCGTTCCAAATTCCGCACGGATCGCGGGTTGCCGTGGTCGGACCGAACGGTGCAGGCAAATCCACGTTGTTCAAGGCGTTGGTTGGGTTGCTGCCTTTGCAAAGCGGGCGCATCCTGATCCACGGTGAACCGCTGGGTTCGCATCAAGATTGCGTGGCATATATCCCGCAGCGCGAGGAAGTGGATTGGCGTTTTCCCGTCACAGTGCATGATGTGGTGATGATGGGGCGTTTCAACCAGATGGGTTGGTTCAGCCGCCCATCGGCGCGGGACAAGGTTCTGGTACGGGACAGCCTCCAGCAAATGGGCATCGCCAATCTTGCGGAACAGCCCATCGGTCAACTTTCGGGCGGGCAGCAGCAACGCGCTTTCCTCGCCCGCGCCCTCGCACAGGAGCCGCACATCCTGCTCATGGATGAGCCGTTCACAGCCGTGGATGTCACCACTCAGGATGCAACGTTTCACCTGCTTGACCATCTACAGGAACAGCAAGTCACTGCGCTGGTTTCCACCCACGACTTAAACCTCGCCGCTTCGCGCTTCAACTATGTCCTGCTTCTCAACCATCGGCTGATCGCCTTCGGGACGCCTTCGGAGGTATTCGTGAAAGAAAATCTCGCACAGGCATTCGGAAATTCGTTATTGGTCATGGAAAATGGAATGATGCTCGTGGATGAGTGCTGTCCGCCCGAAGTGGAACATCACCATCATGGTAAGGCACAATGACCTGGTTGCTTGAACCTCTCGCCTACCAATTCATGCAGCGCGGACTGCTCGCCTCCGTCATTGTCGGTGTGTTATGCGCCGTGATGGGAACCTACGTCGTCCTGCGCGGCATGGCATTTCTCGGTGACGCAATGGCGCACGCCATTTTGCCCGGCGTTGCCATCGCCTATCTTTTTCGCGGCGACCTGCTCGTCGGTGCTGGGATCGCGGCGGTCATCGTCGCTCTCAGCATCGGGTTGTTCTCCCGCGAAGGCATGGTCAAGGAGGATACTGCCATCGGCATCATGTTTGCGGCGGCGCTTTCGCTTGGCGTGGCGTTGATCAGCTCCATGCAAACCTACGCCGTGGACTTGAGTCACATCCTCTTTGGCGATGTGCTCGGTGTGAGCAAAACCGACCTATGGTTGATCGCAGGTTTGAGTTTTGCCATTCTGCTCACCGTGGCGCTGCTATTCAAACCATTCCTCGTCATCTCCTTCGACCCCGTCCTTGCCGCAACATTACGTCTGCCCGCCGAACTCTTGCGGAATCTCATGCTTGTGCTGCTGGCACTGACCGTGGTCGTTTCCCTGCAGACCGTGGGAGTCAGTCTCGCCGCCGCCATGCTGGTCACCCCTGCCGCCACCGCCTACCTGCTCACCCGCCGGCTTCTGCCGATGATGCTGGTCTCTGCATTGATCGGCGCGGCATCCTCCGTGATTGGCTTATACATCAGTTATTATTTCAACATCGTCTCTGGTTCTGCCATCGTGCTCACCGCCACACTCTTCTTCCTCATAGCATTTGGATGGAAACGCCTGCACTCCCATAGTACCAACGGCTAACCGCAAATCCCCCTTAAGTTCATTGTAGATCGGATTGAAGTCCATATAATAGACATTATCCGAAATAACAGAACAGCGTTATGATGAGTGAATGCTGACCTATGAAGAATTAAAAACAAAGCCGAGACAGTTTCTAACCTTTACCAGTCTAACCGTGGCAGAGTT
>VGOX01000476.1 GCA_016875755.1 Chloroflexota bacterium | reverse complement strand
GTGGTTTCTTTTTTCGTTTTTTCGGCGCGCTGGCTACGCTCCCGGCTGGTTTTCAGCCCAAGTTTTGGCTATTAATGAACGGCTTCTTGCAGAGGACTCACCTGTGTATTCGACCGAGAAAAATTCAAGCATATTCCAACCCGCACTTTATTTTATTGAAACGACCTTGCCATCCGTCATGGCTTGCAGGTCGCTTGTTTTTAACTCGAAAATTGCATTGGGTGTCCCCGCCGCCGCCCAAATGGTAGGGTATTGCAGAAAATCTTCGTCGAGGTAGGTTTCCATCTTCTCGGCATGCCCAATCGGTGGCACACCGCCGATCACAAACCCCGTCACAGCGCGGACAAAATCAGCGTCAGGTTTGACGATCGCCTCGCCTGCGAATTCGCCGATGCGCTTCTCGTTTACGCGGTTTGGTCCCGATGCAAGCACCAGGATCGGTTTACCCGACTCTTTGCCCTTGAAGATCAACGATTTGACGATCTGCCCAAGTTCACAGCCTGCGCGGTCGGCGGCTTCCTGCGCTGTGCGCGTCGACTCAGCCTGCTCGACCACCGTATAGCTATAGCCAAGTGAATTCAGAAGATTTTGTATCTTTTGTGCGGAGGGGGATAAAGTGTGCATCCACCAATTATAATGGGAGGATGCCTACACAAGAAGAAATCTACAAAACCGAAGGTGACAAATACGAAGCGTTGATCGCGCGCGAGGATTATCAGGGAAATATTCTCAAGACCCTGCGAGAGATCACGTCTCTCGAAAACCGCCTCATACTGGACCTTGGGGCTGGTACTGGACGATTGGCTTGTCTTCTCGCTCCACACGTGGCGCACGTCCATGCTTTTGATATTTCCGAGGAGATGCTGCGGGTGTGCAAGGAGAAATTCATCGCCAGCGGACTCTCCAACTGGCAGGTGGAACTTGCTGACCATCGCAAACTCCCTGTGGAAGATGCGTCTGCGGACCTTGCCGTCTCAGGCTGGAGTGTGAGCTATCTCGCGGTTTGGAATCCCGATACATGGCGCGAGCAGTTGGAAGCGTGGTTGGCGGAAATGAAACGCGTCCTGCGCCCAGGCAGTTGTATTGTCCTGTTTGAATCGCTGGGCACGGGCAATGAGTCACCGATCCAGTTGGAACATCTCAAAGATTTTTATCCCTGGTTGGATGAAGTCGGTTTCCAAAACAAATGGATTCGCACAGACTATAAATTTGCGTCGGTAGCAGAAGCGGAAGAACTCTCGCGCTTTTTCTTCGGGGATGAACTTGGCAACAAAGTGCGCGATAACAATTGGGTTATCCTGCCTGAGTGTACAGGCGTGTGGTGGTTGAAAGTCTGACAGCGGACGATGGACGGTAGACCGTTTTTTTACCGTCCATCGTCAATGGTCTAGTTTTGTTTCTTGAACCCGTTCTTCAACGCCATTACCAAACCAACAAGAATCATGGCAATACTGCCAAAGGCGAATAGCCATTTGACGCTGGTGAGCAGGAACAAAAGCCAGCCCAATGCCATTGGCTGGGCGGGGAAGATGGTCAGCAATATGACGATGGTCGCATTTTCGAGCATGTCGAACACGAAAGCGCCGAACGGCACGACATTCAGTTTACGCATTTTGCTGTCGGGCGAAAATCCGCGCTCGAAAAGCCACGAGATCAGCAAGCCGAATGCAAATAAATAGATGATGGGGTAAATGATATCTGCGGTGAGTTCCACGTTGCGGTAAAAGATGCGGGTGCCATCACCATATTTCTCGATCATGGCGAATAGCTTATCGGGTGTCGCGAACATCATCAGATCCAGCGGTTGGATCAAGCCCGTGCCATCCTGCATCAGCCCGCCGATGAGCGGCATGATAAAGCCTGCAAAGAAACCGTCCAAAACGACCAACACAAGCACCAGCCAGCCCTTTGCCCATTTATAAAACCGTTCTGAAAGATTGTTTAACATCCTGCCTCCAATAAATAAAATAGGTGACAGTCATCTTGTGAAGTGACTATCACCTAGAATGAACACGCTATCCATAAAAGAGTGGCGTGTTTTATACCGTACTTTTGTAGGGGTAGGGGCACAGCGACGCTGCGCCCCTACGGAAAATTTACTTCATCACCGCGTCACCACCGCGCAGGGCATCTTCCACTCGTTGCTGATGATTGGCGTGCATCGGCATGGATCGCATCTCTTCAAGCGAAAACCAGCCAAAGGCGGTGGTCTCATCGCTCAAGCCCAATTCGCCTTCCAGAATTTCTGCTTCAAAATTCAGCACCACGAAAAATGCCTTGTTGCCGTCGTTGTAGATCACCAACTGGTCGGGGTTGCTGTAAACACCAGCCAGGCGCGTCGCACGGACTTTCAAGCCCGTTTCTTCCAGTACTTCGCGTTCGCAGGCTTCGGCGGCGCTTTCGCCTGATTCCATGTGACCGCCTGGCAGGCACCAATGTCCATTATCGGTGCGCTGCGTGAGCAATACTTTTTCGCGATTTTCATCGAAGATGGTCGCACTGCATCCCACGCGTAATTCACCTTCTTTGCCTAGGCGGGGTCCGTAGAGAATTTGTGTCATAGGGAAATTATAAGGGACACAGCGTCGCTGTGTCCCTACTCGTTGTGCGCCCAGCATGGGCGTTGGCTAGAGGGTGAAAGACCCTTATGGAGGTTGATTGCACCAACCATTAGTGGAAGGCAAGGGCGTTGTCGTGAGGCAAGG
>VGOX01000475.1 GCA_016875755.1 Chloroflexota bacterium | reverse complement strand
GACGCAGCATGTGCGGATCGTCCCTTGGCAGTTACCTTCATTTCAAGGCGTCCCTTGTGACCGCGGTACACCAGCATCTTGGTCGGTTCGCCGATGACGACAAAATCGGGCTTCACTTTCGGGTCCACTTCGACAAAAGTATTCGGGGCGATACCGTCACACCATTCTTCCATATTGCCGAAGTAATAGGCGGTCCAGCCATCGAGCAGGCCAAGATCGCGCGCAATGGCGAGGCCATAGATCATGCCAGGCGTGGACCCTTTTTCATCACAGGCACCGCGCGCGTAGAGCACGCCATCTTCCACTTTGCCAACGAAGGGATCCCATTTCCAGGAGGCAGGGTCACCAATGCCCACGGTGTCAATATGTGAGTCAAAAACGATCACTTTTTTGCCGTTTCCAATACGACCAACGGTGTTCCCCATTTTGTCAAAGCGGACTTCATCAAAGCCAAGTTTTTCCATTTCCGCTTGAATCCGCCTGCCAACTTCACCGATCTGCGATTCCATCGAAGGGATGGCAACAATATCGCGCATGAATTTGACAATGTCCTCACGCGCTGCCTCCACACGCTTCTGAATCTCTTTTATTTGATCTGTCATTCTATATTCCTCTCGTTTGCAAGATTACAAGTTGACAAGTCCAACGGACGAAGATGCCAACCGTGAATTAACTACCAACACGCCGCACAATATGGAAGTGGAAATACCCGGGGATGAAAAAACTCAGCGAATAATCCACAACTTTGCCTTCTGCATCGAATAACTGGGCGTTGAAGTGCAGCAAGACATCTCCACGCTGGATCTCCAACGGTTTTGCAACATCTCCAGTGGCACCAATGGCGCTGACATTTGCGCGGGAGGATGCCAGCTTATCGCCGCGATTCAGCAAAAAATCCAGCACTGAACCGTTAAAATCAGAGGGCAGGTCTTTTGAGTGTAAAAAATTCTCAGGGAGGGTATCAACCAAATAAGCAACAGGACGACTATCAGCGCGAATGACGCGGCGCACACGGGTCAGGTCAGAATCCACTGCAACATTCAACGATTCAGCCAGCTCAGCCGTGGCAGGAACAATTTCAATATTCAGGTCGCTAACCGACATTTCCAGCCCCATGCGTTTTGCGATCGTATCAAGACTCTCCAGAACTTCCAAGCCGCTGTCAAGCGCCTGCACTTTGCCGACCACGAATGTGCCCGAACCCTGCCTGCGGCGGATCAACCCCTGCGTTTCAAAGGAACGCATCGCTTCACGCAGTGTAGCCCGCGACACACCAAGTTGTTTCGCAAGGTCTGGCTCGGAGGGCAGGCGCTGCCCCGCAGGTGATCGGCTGATCAGCGCGGCGAGGTCTGCCTGTAATCGTTGAAAAGGAAAATTGGCCATCGAAAAATCACCTTTATCCACAGATCTCACAGATGAAGCAGAAATGAATTTTCATTCTGCAAGATCTGCGGAATTATTCTAGTCTTCCAACACAGGCACAAAATCGAATTGCGTTACATCAACCAGTCCCTTGTCAGAAATTCTTAATTCGGGAATCACCACCAATGCCATCAGACTCAACTGCATGTTGGGGTTGTTCAACTCACTGCCGCACATCTTGAAACCATCCAACACTGTGCCGGCTTTCTTCGCCACAATATCCGCACGTTCATTAGACATCAAACCCGCGATCGGGAATTCCACGAGCCCGACCACCTTGCCGTCCATCACCACCACCTGACCGCCGCCGCACTTCGCCAGTTCATTTGCAGCGATCGCCATGCTTTCATCATCCGTGCCGACCACGATCATGTGATGACTGTCATGCGCCACGGTCGAGCCGATGGCACACTTGCGCGTAAATTCAAATCCGTTCACCAAACCAACAGTGACCTTCCCCGTCGCCCGATGACGTTCCACCAATGCGATCTTCGCCAGATCGCGTTTGAGATCCGCCCTGACTTCGCCATTCTCCGCCTTGACCTTCATCCGTAAATGACGAGTCGGCGCTTGATTCTCGATCACACCAATCACATGCGCCTCGACTTCCACACCGTCGGCTGCTCTTGTCCGAAGGGCAAAATCTGCCGCTGTAAGTTTTCTCTTCAAATGAATAGAGTTGGTGACCCACTTTGGATATTTCACCACAGGCAGTTTCACCTGCCATTCGCCGTTTTCTGCAATGACCTGGCCTTTTGCGATCACCAAACCAGCCTTGAAATTCATCAGGTCATCCACCAACACCACATCCGCCCAACGACCAGGGGCGATCATGCCCATCTCTTTGGTGAGACCAAAATGCTCGGCGGTGTTGATCGTCATCATCTGGATGGCGGTCATTGGGTTCAAGCCTTCGCTTACAGCGTGGCGAAGGACGCGGTCCATATGCCCCTCTTGAGTCAATGTCTCAGCATGAGAATCATCTGTACACAAGATAAAGCGGCGCGAATCCAGTTTCTTTTCGGTGATGGCTTTCACCTGCGCGGCAACGTCAAACCAAGCCGAGCCGTAGCGCAGCATCGCCTTCATGCCCTGACGCACGCGCGCGATGGCATCATCCATGCGCGTACCTTCGTGGTCATCCTCCGGCCCGCCCGCCACATAACCGTGGAAGGGCAGACCGAGATCAGGCGAAGCATAATGTCCGCCGATGACCTTGCCTGCCGCATGCGTCGCGGACATTTCGTCAAGCATCTTTTTATCGCTCATGAACACGCCAGGGAAG
>VGOX01000474.1 GCA_016875755.1 Chloroflexota bacterium | reverse complement strand
CTGCAAAACGACGCAGCACCCGCCGCCGTGGTTTCTTTTTTCGTTTTTTCGGCGCGCTGGCTACGCTCCCGGCTGGTTTTCAGCCCAAGTTTTGGCTATTAATGAACGGCTTCTTGCAGAGGACTCATGAGTTGTTCAAGGAAAAATGTTGCAGATGTACGCAAGATCCGCAACATTTTGATCTCGTTTTTTTTAATGTTTATTCACCGTGCATCAGGCGGTTTCCAACTTGCTGGTGCGGCGGCGGACGAAGAATTCATACCAGAGTGAAATTGCCAGCGTGAGGGCGGTAATGGGTAAAACAAACCAAATCATCACGGTACTGAATATGGGCAGGGAACTGTGACTGGTGGCATTCAGAATCAGATACGCTGTGTAGATCACATAATAGGTGAGGAATACAGCCCCTTCCCAGCGGTAGATCTGTCCGCCTGTGAAAAAGACCGGGAAACAAGCTATTGCGATCGCGATCATAACGGGTATATCGAAATTCAATGCTGCCTGTGAAACAATCAGACCGGCAGGCCCAACAATACCGCTCAAGCCCAAGACTGCCAGGATGTTGAAGATGTTACTGCCGATTACATTGCCTACCGCGATATCACGCTCGCCTTTGATAGCGGCTGTAACCGAAGTAGCGACTTCCGGCATGGATGTTCCTGCGGCAACGATCGTGAGTCCAATGATAAGCTCGCTTACCCCCAACCAACGGGCGATTTCAATGGCGCTACCTACCAGAAAATCTGAGCCGACCACAAGCAAGGTCAGACCGAGTCCGACCAGACCGAGGTTGATGACCCAGGGTTTCCATCCGCCATCGGCTTTTGCTGAGTATTCCTGAGCGTATTCCTGTTCAACGGCTTTATTTTCCTTGCGGCTTTGGATGATGAGGAAAACCGTGTATGTGATGACGCCTGTGAATAGGATAACCCCTTCAAAGCGGTTGATCACACCGTCCAGCGCCAGGAGGTAGGTCAAAATCGAGATGCCGATCATGATCGGCACATCCAGCCTGAAAAGTTGTTGTTGGACAATCAGCGGGGTGATCATTGCCGAAAGTCCCAGAATAAATAGTATGTTAATGATGTTGCTGCCGACTACATTCCCGAGGGCAATATCCCCCTGCCCTACCAGGGTTGACTGAACAGATACTGCCATTTCCGGAGCACTGGTGCCAAATGCCACGACTGTTAAACCAATGACCAATGGCGATATACCGATCTTTGCAGCTAATTGCGATGCGCCACGTACCAACCATTCCGCGCCTAGAACAAGTAAAGCCAAACCACCAACAAGGGTCACCCAAGTCATTATTGTCATATTTTTCCTTATTGATATATAAAATGTTGCAGCCGCTCTGCTGGACTACAACATTTTTAGTTCATCATTTGCTGCTTTCTTATTCCCCATGCATCTGGCGGTGCAGCGCGCGCAGGTTGCGGCGGTGGAGGGTTTCTGCCAGTCCGCCCAAATGCACGCGGCTTTTTCCGCAATCTTCGATTGTGATGGTTTCGAGGTATTCATCCACGTTTTTGCGTTTGCCTGCGGCTTTGACCGCTTTCTTGATGTTGGTGAGGTAGTTCAAGTTTTCCTTGACGGCGGCGTCGATTTCACCGCGCAGGATGATGTCGCCGTGGCCCTGAATGATGTTCTCCAGACCCATCTTGCCAACCTTTTTGATCGAGGCGAGCATGTCGTCGATATCGCCATCCACCACATAGGGGAGGGGCATGAAGGAGTCGCCTGCAAAAAGGACGCGGTCTTCTTCAACCAGCACGGAGATGCCGTCGTTGCTGTGGCCGAAGGAGGGGAAGAGGATGAGATTCTTCTTCCCGACGCGAATGGACATTTCACCCGAATCAAACGTCAGGTGGGGAGGAACGATCTTGACCTGTCTCAGGGCGGGGTCTTGTTTGCGTGATCCCTCCAGTGATGGGATGCCATGTTCAATGAGATATTCACGGCATTTGGCGTGACTGATGACCGTTGCGCCGGGGAAGAAACAATTGCCCCAGGTATGGTCGGCATGGTAATGGGTGTTAATGACGTAGTGAACCTGAACGCCCAGTTCGTGTTCGATAAACTCGCGCATACCCAGTGTTTCATCTGGGAGCGCAAGTGTGTCAATCACTACTGCCCATTGCGGGCCGACGATAACGCCCGCTGTTACCTGAGCGTACACCTCACTTTGAAACCAATATACGTTTTCTGATACTCTCTCGCGATGCATGTCGTACACCTTTTTCTTGAAATGTGTTCAATTGTTAATAGCACAATCCGCTATAAATATCAAGTTGACTAGACAATTTGACGGAGTAAGATATTACCCCACCCAAAAAAAAAGACCGCCAATATCAGATGTTGGCGGTCTGGGGTGCAATAGAACTATTTAGATGTGGATCGGGCTTCCATCTGCGCCGTGAGCTGCTTCCATGATCGCTTCAGAGAGCGTCGGGTGGGCATGCACATTACGGGCGATCTCGTGCGGGGTCAATTCCATCATGCGCGCGAGGGTCAGTTCGGGCAGCAGTTCGGTCACTTCAGGTCCGATCATGTGCGCGCCGAGGATCTCGCCATATTTCGCGTCCATGATGATCTTGACAAAGCCCATGTAATCGCCCATGCCGAGCGCCTTGCCATTCGGCTGGAAGGGGAATCGCCCGATCTTGACTTCGTACCCGCGTTCCTTCGCCTGCGCCTCAGTGAGACCGAACGAT
>VGOX01000473.1 GCA_016875755.1 Chloroflexota bacterium | reverse complement strand
CGGTCTCGGATTGTTAAAGATATTTTGAGAAATACCAAAGATAACTTTTCGGATTTGGTCATGGTTATTGCCTGTGGGTTGCATAACTTTCGGGTTGACCACCGCAAGAAACCTCTGAAACTATGACTAATTTTTATTTCGGATAATGTCTAATTTGCATGTCTTGTGCTGACGAATATACCCCAAAACTCCGTGCGCGCGGTTACCGCATGATCCCTCAAAGGTTGGCGATTCTGCATGTTTTGCATCACAGTGGGGGACATCTCTCCCCGGCAGAGGTATATGAGCGTGCGCTGGCCCAACTTCCGAGCCTCACCGAACCGACGGTGTATCGTACGCTCGAATTCCTCGCGGAGAACGGGTTGGCGCGTCCCGCCCACATGGGCAACGGACACCTCGTCTACGAGATTGCGCGGCACGAGCATCACCACCTGAAATGCAGAGTCTGCGGCAGTGAGTTGGAAGTTGAACACACCCTGCTTAAGTCCATGTATCAGAAACTTGAGACAGAAAGCGGCTATAAACTGACCGATAGCCACCTTACGTTTTTTGGTCTTTGTCCAAATTGTCAAAAAGGAGATTGAATATGTTATTCGCACCAACCCCCCTTCACATTCCCGATGGATTTCTGAACGTTGCAGTATCCGTCATTTGCTGGATCATTACTGTTATCACACTTAGTCTTGCTGTTTCCAAGACCAATAAAGCGCTTGGTGAAAAACAGATTCCGCTGATGGGTATCATGGCAGCCTTCATTTTTGCCGCGCAGATGATCAACTTCCCTGTGGCGGGCGGCACTTCTGGTCACTTGTTGGGCGGCGTGCTGGCAGCCGTTGTGCTGGGTCCGTGGGCGGGCATGTTGGTGATGACCGCCGTGATCGCCTTGCAAGCCATCCTCTTTCAGGATGGCGGCTTGCTGGTGATGGGTGCGAACATCCTCAATATGGGCTTGGTCACCGCCGCGATCGGCTACGGCTTGTACCGCTCGGTGATGGGGCAGAGCAAAGCCGTGAAACTCGGCGTGATCGGTGTTGCCGCGTGGCTTTCGGTGATGGCAGGTGCGTTGTTCACAGCCCTGCAATTATGGTTGAGCGGCACGTCGCAATTGCAGATCGTCATCCCCGCCATGATGGGTGTCCATGCGTTGATCGGCATTGGTGAGGCATTGGTTACAGTGTCTGCGATTTCGTTCATCATGCAAACCCGCCCCGACCTGCTCGGTGAAGGTTCAGAATCCGCGCAGGGCAGCCGCAATTGGATCTTCGTCGGTGGATTGGTTGCGTTGCTGGTAGTTTTGATCTCGCCTTTCGCTTCTGGTGACCCCGACGGCTTGGAGCGAGTTGCCGAAGATATCGGCTTCATCTCCGCCGGGCAGGATGCGCCCTATTCTATCATCCCCGATTACACCATCCCCTTCCTTGGCGAAACTGCACTCTCGACCATCCTCGCGGGTGTGGTCGGTATCATTGTGGTTGCCGCCATCATGGTACTTATCGGACGCGGCTTGAAGGCAAAGGTATAGATCGTAAACTAAAATGCATTTTGACGCATTTGACCGCTACCACGAAAAAGAAAGTTTCATTCACCGCCTCGACCCGCGCGTCAAGGCGGTGGTGACGATCATCTTTATCGTCTCGAACGCCTTGCTCCCGGATGGGGCGTGGCTTGCCTTCGTTTTTGGCTGGCTCTTGGTGCTTGCTTCGAATCTGCTTTCAAAACTTGGGCTGGGATACACCCTGAAACGTTCGATCATTGCGCTGCCCTTCGCATTGATCGCGGTGACGGTGCTCTTCTCGATCCCCGGGGAACCGCTCACCACGCTTCGCATCCTACGCTGGGAGTTGGTCATTACAGATGCGGGCTTTCTCCGCTTTGTGAGCATTCTCATCCGTTCATGGCTCTTGGTGCAAATGGCGATTCTGTTGGTGGCAGTCACCCGCTTCCCGGACCTCATCCACGCGCTGGAACATTTGCGAGTGCCTGCGGTGTTGACCACTATCATCGCATTCCTCTATCGTTATTTGTTCGTGCTGACGGACGAAGTCCTCCGTCTGCTGCGGGCGAGGGAAAGCCGCTCCGCAACTGCACCAGGCTCAAGGTCCGGTGGAGGCGTGGTGTGGCGGGCGAAGGTCGCAGGTCACATGGCGGGACAATTATTCCTGCGCAGTTACGAACGCAGTGACCGCATCTACAATGCGATGATCGCGCGCGGATACGCGGGTCATTTGTATACGTTGAATCCGCATGAGATGAAAGCACGCGATTATTTTGCGACGGCGTTTGCGATTGCGGCGATCTTTCTCACACAAGTTCTTGGAAGGTTCTAATGCCAGTTACCCATATTATAAGTAGTATTGCCCCGCTTGAATGTGAAGGCGATGTGTTGTCGGTAAATGACTTGCACTTTTCATACCCCGATGGGCATGTTGCGCTGAACGGTGTTTCGTTGAAGTTGTGCGAAGGGGACAAGGTCGCCCTTGTAGGCCCGAACGGTGCGGGCAAGTCCACACTGATGCTGCACCTGAATGGAATTTTGGGTGGCAAAGGCGAGGTGGAAATTGCGGGGAAAAAACTTACGCGAGAGAATCTGCCTGCCATCCGCGCGATGGTGGGGTTGGTGTTCCAAAACCCAGACGACCAACTCTTCTCGCCGACGGTGTTCGAGGATGTTGCCTTTGGTCCGTTGCACATGGGTTTGCCTGAAGAGGAAGTCCGCATGCGTG
>VGOX01000472.1 GCA_016875755.1 Chloroflexota bacterium | reverse complement strand
TTCATCCTTCATCATTCATCCTTGCACTTCACCACACCCGTTCCAAATTCAAGTTCTCACCCACCTTCCGCCCCACCTTTGCCATATCCAGCCACTCACCGTGAACTTTCACGCGCACCACGTCGGCGGTGTAGTCGGTGCTTGTGCCGTTACCATTGCTGAACAAATATGAACCCACTGCATAAATATCCGCAGGCACACCCAACTTCTCGAATTTGCGGATCTTATCGGGATTGAATCCGCCAGACACGACGATCTTCACGCTATGACAAAATTCCCGCGCCGCTTCTTTCCATGACTGGGGCAGGCTCCAACGTTCCCAAGCCGTATCCAACGCCGAGCGGACGTTGAAGACCAGCCGCGGGTTGACTCCCAAATCCAGCGCGGCATCACCCAAAGGCAAAACAGACACATCACGCAAACTTCCGCTCGTATCCAAACGGACACCGTACAATTTATATTTCTCTGCTTCCTCTTTATTGCCCGCATCCATCAACTCGCGGTATTTCGCGAACATCGCATCCAGCACACGCAGCGTATCTTCAATGGAATTGTTATTGAAATCCACCAGCGCAATGCGCGGAATGCGGGCAGGCAGGATGTGAGAAAACTGCATCATGGCTTCCGCAGTATCCCCGAGAAAAGAAGCGATGGCAGCATGAGCCACCGTCCCGCCGCCTGCGCCGCCCCACCAATCCCCTTGCGCATCGGTTGAGACAAAAGCTCCCAACTCGCGCGCATGGTCTTTGTTGAATCTTTGCAGCGCAATATTGTAAGCATAACCATCCGCCGCCTGCACTTCATGCACATCGAATCGCGCAGGGAAGAACAGCACAGGCTTGCCCTTTGCAGCAACAAGCGTTTCATATACATTCGTCGCCACACGGCTGGAGCGGGTGAGAATGCCAAGTGTGGGAGTTTCGAGCAGCGCAAAATCGCGGTAGCGTCCGCGCACTTTGATGACAGGCTGAATCTTCGTCGGGTCACCGTCATACTTCACCGTCGTACCATCGTGAACCGCCCACACTTCGAGTTTATCCGATGTATCTACAAAAACATCCCCATCGAAATAACCCGAGCAATGCCGCAACATCGCCAGCGATTTATCCACACCGACGACAGTCGTCTTGCCCGTGCGGCGTGTGAACCATTGCATCTCCACTTCAATATCGCCGACGGCAATTTGCTCGGGGGAAATACCATCGGGCAAATTGTGATGCAAGCCCGCATAGGTGTACCCTTCGCTCGAAAGTGCGGTGAGCATCCGATTGATATTCTCGAAATATTTATCCGAATACCAGCCGCGCCGCATGCGCTCAATATCGAGTTTGAAGGTTTCGTTGGTCAGGCGTTTGCTATCGAAAATGGACATTGGGTTTACTCGATCTCATCCGTGGATTTGACGATTCGCATGCCCGCCTCGGCAAACTTTGCGTACGCTTCATTCGCAGCTTCGGTATGGTCCACCACCCCAGGCACTACGACAGGGGAAGAGCAGTCGTCGAGCAGATAGACCTTCTTTGCCAGTTCAGGCTCCACGGCGCGGATATCTTCAAGCAGGTCGGCAATCGTCCATGCCACGCAGTGACTTTTCGCCTGCCCTGCAATATACAGCCGATCCACCTCATGTAGATGCTGAATGAATTTCGGGTTGCGTTCGCCAAGTGTCTCCCCTATCGGGCCTGTCAGCACTTCGGGACCAATGACGGAATAGTTCTCGGTGAATGGCTTATTGCCCTTGATCTCATACTCAGGTGGTGACGTCCGTGCAATGGAATGGAAGAAGATGGCTTCGTCCACTGCGGAGACAAGCGCGTGACCGATGCCGCCCAGCATGGCGTGATAGGGCCAGATGGTCAGCGCGTATTTGCCTTTCTTTTGCAGTTCCTCAGCGTAGTGGATCATCATCTGCTGACCGTATTCGGGCGCGATGCCGAAATGCGGCGCGAGCGATTGATTGAACGTCCATTTGTTGGCGCGGAGTTCATCCACATGGATGTCGGTGTACGGGGCGGGGTGATTGCCTTCGGCGTCCACGAAAAAGATGGGATGAAATATCTGGTGCGCGGTGTGCGTGTCCATGGTGGCGGTGATGTGGGTAAGCTTGTCGATGTTGCGGTAGATGAACTCACACAAACGAACATTGTCTTCCACGGCACCGTGTCCACTACGCCCGCCGACGAACAGTTCATAGCCAGGGATGCAGAAGGTGTTTTGCGCGTCCACCACCCAAAGGGAGATGCGAGTCTCCGCAGCAGAGGCAGGCTTGAGGTTGTGCTGAAGCGCGTACGTTCGTGCATCGGCGGCACGGGCGGCGTAGTCCACTTTCCAAACATCGCCCACGCGGGCAGGGTCAAAAAAAGAAGGGATGGGAGTTGTCATTTCAATCAATTAAATTGGGGACAGGTTGGTTGGGTTCAGATTGCTTTTTCCTGCGGGCAACAATCGGCGGGATGATAAGCGCAAGCAAACCGCCGGGCACACAGAGCGGCAAAAGACAGGCGAGAAATGCGGCAGCAAGGGCGGTGAAAATGGCGGTACCGGTAACATCTTTGACCACATCGCCATTGGAGTTGATACACTCGACGAACGGCGTTGATTCACCGGGACGGTGATAACTGTAGCGTTCTGCGCGGTATTGCAGTTCAGTGTCACCGGTGCAGAGAACGGGGGCGAGTAATTGGAAGGTTTGTTCGGGATATGCAGCAATTCCCACTCCACCCACCGCGCCG
>VGOX01000471.1 GCA_016875755.1 Chloroflexota bacterium | reverse complement strand
ACTGGCGGCGCTAATCAATGCGGGTTGTTGGTGTTTGGTGTTTTTTCTGAACATGCGTTGATTGTATTAAATTTTTTCGGTTTTGACGAGGGTTGCTACCCTTTTTGCAGTGGAGTCTTATATGCAAAAGAAAATGATCATATTTCTACTTGTTTCACTTATCGTTGCGGCTTGTTCGCCAACACCTGCACAAGAAGCTGCAACTCTGAAGATCGCTGTCCTGCCGATCATCGACACCCTTCCCATGTATGTTGCCCAACAGGAAGGCTTATTTGCCAAACATGGCGTCAACGTGGAATTCATCCCCGTTGCTTCCGCACCTGAGCGTGACCAACTCCTCGCTGCGAGTCAGGCGGATGGTACCGTCAATGAAACGCTTGCTGTCATGCTCTTCAATAAAGAATTCATCCAAATGCAAGCAGTGCGTTATGCGCTTCGCCCCGCCGAAGGATATGGACATTTCTTTATCCTCGCCTCTGCTCAAAGCGGAATCACCTCTGTGGATGGTTTGAAGGGCGTTGAAATTGGTGTCTCGCAAGGCACGGTCATCGAATATGTTACCGAACGGCTTCTGCAATCCGAAGGCTTCGCCGCCGATGAAATCAAGACCATCGCTGTGCCGAAAATTCCAGACCGTATGTCCTTGCTGGCTTCGGGAGAGTTGCAGGCTGGCGTTATGCCTGATCCGCTCGCGTCTCTAGTCGTGGCGCAGGGCGGCGTTATCGTCGCTGACGATTCCACACATCCCGAATACGGTTTTAGCATCATCTCTTTCCGCAAGGAAGTGATCGATGCCAATCCCGATGCGATCAGAGGTTTCCTTGCCGCCATCGAAGAAGCAACAGCCCTGCTCAATGCCGATCCCTCAAAATACAAGAACGTTTTGAACGAACAGAATCTTGTCCCGCCGCCCTTGCTCGAAACATACCAGACTCCGCCGTTCCCCTCCGCAGGCGCACCAACCGAAGCAGAATGGAATGACGCGTTGAACTGGCTCAAGGAAAAAGGAATCCTGACCGTGGATGTTTCCTACGCCGACTCGGTCAACCCCGCGTTTCTCCCTTAACTGGAAGTTGATACCGTTATAATCAAGAGACAGCCACCCTGAGGGCGGCTGTCCTTTTTCACTTTATGATTCAAATCAAATCCCTCACCTTTGGCTACTCAGGATATTCGCCCATTTTCCAATCTTTCGATTGGACGTTGAATCGCGGCGAGACATGGGCAATCATCGGCTCATCAGGTTGCGGCAAGACCAGCCTGCTCTATTTGCTTGCAGGCTTGCTAAAACCAACCAGCGGCGAGATTTTGATCGAAGGCGAATCGATTGTCCGCCCGCGCCCAGGCACGGGATTGATCTTGCAGGAATATGGCTTGCTTCCGTGGTCTACTGTCAAACAAAATGCGGAGTTGGGATTGCGCGTCCACAATTTTTACGGACCTGACGGCAGACATGCGCCGCAGGGAGGACGAACGTCAATGGACATCATGCCCTGGCTGGAACGTCTCGGCATTGCTCATCTCGCAGAGAAATACCCCTCCCAAATCTCTGGCGGACAGCGCCAGCGCACTGCCATTGCCCGCACGCTTGCGCTTCGTCCAGATGTCCTGCTCATGGACGAACCCTTCTCGTCCCTCGATGCTGTCATCCGCGAAGATTTGCAGGCGCTCACTCTGGAATTATGCCGCGAGCAAAACATCACATTAATCATGGTCACACACACCATTGAAGAAGCCGCCATGATGGGGAAGAAGATTTTACTGCTAGGTGAGCCACCGAACACGAAACCAAAGGTATTTGAAAACCCCAATTCGGGGGATGCTGAATTTCGTCAGACAATGGAATATCTTGAGATCTGCAAAACCCTGCGAAAGGAGCTCGGCAATGAAACGTCGTGATGTTCTGATCGCTGCGTTGGGACTTGCGGTTCTGTGGCAGATCGCAGCTTTGTTGCTGAATCGCTCCATCCTGCCGACGCCGATGCTTGTAGCGCAGGCTTTTTTCAGTGAACTCACCAGCGGATTACTTGCCGAACACACGCTCGCCAGTCTGTGGCGCGTTGTGGTAGGGACGTTACTGTCAGTGTTGGCGGCTGTTCCAGCTGGGCTGGCAATTGGCGGGTCCGTCAGGCTGAACCGCATTTTGTCCCCTGTTATTTATTTGTTGTATCCCATCCCCAAAGTTGTCTTTGTCCCCGTTATCCTCTTGTTTTTGGGGATTGGTGATGCAGCGAAAATTACGATCATCTTTTTGATTCTATTTTTTCAGATTATTGTTTTGGTCAGAGATCAAGCCGCCGCGTTGCCGCCGCAATTGTTTCAAAGCCTGCGGAGTTTGGGTGCGGGCAGGCGGGCTTTATTTCGCTTTGTGTATCTCCCCGCAAGTTTGCCCGCCATTCTGACAGCGCTTCGGCAATCGGTTGGGACGGCGGTTGCAGTGTTGTATATTGCCGAGTTGTTTGCCACCCAACGCGGACTCGGGTATTACATTTACTACAACGGAAGCACGCTCTTGAATTACCCCGCCATGTATGCAGGTGTGATCGCCATGTCACTGCTTGGGCTTGGTTTGTATTTCACTGTAGATTGGCTGGAAAGAATTTTATGCCCGTGGAAGTTCGTTAGCTGAACAACAGCCCTGCCCAAAACAAAAGACTGAACAGCAGCGCCGTTTGCCCGGTGCTTGCCAATGCCGTGTTTAATGGCCGCCCTTTTTGAGTTAATGTCACTCGAG
>VGOX01000470.1 GCA_016875755.1 Chloroflexota bacterium | reverse complement strand
GAATGCAGCAAGGTACAGAACTGCCAGAGCGCCGAGTTCGATGCGCCAGTAATGATTGATTAGGATGATGGTAGCGGCTATGAGAATCAAGCCCACTGCCGCCCATGAAATAATATCAATGAGTAACATTATGAAGCCCCCTGCACGATCAACGAAACGAAGAGAACGAGAAATAGCAGCGTCCACATGATGCCGCCTTCGCCTTCCAAAGTTTCGTTGATGATCTGGCTGATACGTCCGAGTGCGCGGTATAGGGACCAAAATCCCTGATAAATGCTGTTCAAGCGAGTTGCTGTTGAGGTGACCCAGTGGGCGCGGACAGGGTTGAAGATGCGAAACCGCCGCGTTGCCCAGACCAGCCCCAAAGTCAGGAGCGAAGCGAGCAGGGCGTGCAACCACGCGCCGATCTGGAGCGCACCATCCCAGCCGATCCATCCCAATAGGATCGGAAGTGATATGAGCAAAATGATTCCTGCTGGATACACCCCGCGCGCCCAACTTGGCTGAGGTTCAAGCGAGTCGCGTCCTGCGGGACGAAGGGCATGCCGAATGAACCCAGCCATGACCAACGCTTGGGCAATGATAACAAGCGGAGTGAACCACCCGAGGCTTTTCAACCATGCGCCCGCTGTCAATGAGAAGGGCAGGGAGGAAAGACTCCAAGCGCCTGCCAGCATGAGACGGTTAAGCCACATATTTTGAACCGAAGCGAGAAAGAGCACCCCACCCACGAGGACGAGCGCCGCCCCCCACGCCACCGCGCCAAGCGGATTCCCGCTCAGGGCTGCGATCACCGAGAGTGACGCCATGCCGATCACCCAATAGGGACGTCCGTTCAATTCATCAGGGGCGCGCAGCCACATCCAGCCGCCGTAAATGCCTGCCACAATGGCAAGCAGCATGAGCAGGGGGGTGATGCCTGCTTCCAAACTTCCCGCAGGGACGCGCCCAAGCAATACCAAACTCGAAGCCGCAGAAACCAATCGGAAGGATGTGCCGAACCCGCGCCGCAATTCCGACTCGGGTGCGAAAGGCAAATGCAGGGGCAGCACACCGAGGCGCAGACCCGCTGCCATGACCAAATAAATGCCTGCGCCTGCAGGCAGGGTTTGAAAATCAAATGCGCTGCCATCGGCAATGCTAAAGATGCCCGCCCAAAGCAACAAGCCGATCCCAAACGCACGAGTTGAAAATGAAGTGACAACCTTTTCGTTATTCGCCGCCCCTTTTACAGAACCAAGCTGGCTGAGCAGTTCCGTCAGATCCAACGCAGCCCACACCAGAAGCAAGGTGAGCGGGTTATCGGCAGTTACTGCCAGAACCCCAACACCGCCCAAGGCAAGCACGCCCGCCCACGCAAACGAATTTGTGAACACAGGTCGAGCCGATGCCGTCAGCAGGGTGGAAAGCGTTAAGGCGGCGATGCCGATTGCCAGTACCCATGAAACCCCGTCTGCCCGAAATAGGATGGGCGACATAAAAAGTGTTACAGGTTGCCAGGCAGGCAAAACCAGATCGAACGGCATTTGTCCCAGCCATGCGAACAAACTAATGAACGCGGCCGCCGATCCACCTGCCGCCACCAGCCACGCATACCGAGCCTCTGGTAAAGATGCGCGCAGGGCAATCAACGCCAACGCTGTGCCAAAAAAGAAAAGACAGGAGACCAAAATCAACATAAGCGAGCGCAATTGTATCAGTTTTATTGCCATGCTAATTTGCCTCAAGCCCTTTGGTACAATCCCTTGCATGGCTTTTTCTCGACAACCCATCCAAATCTTTTGGATTTTGATATTTCTGACAGTTTCCTGCGCATCTCCATCCGCTTCCATTGTGGAAGAAACGCTTCTCCCTCCGCCGAAAATTGATCCTGTTTTCTTCAGCAATGGTCCCACGCCGACGCCATTTCAACCCCAGCCGCAAGATTCTCCCGACCCCTATTCTGCACTCACAACGCCGCAAGTTGTCCCAACCTTCACCCCTTATCCCACAAAATACGTCCTTCCCAACGACACCTCTGTACAAGTGGAAGTGATTCCCTCGGCGGCTGATACACATATCATCAACAACCCGTTGACAGGCTTGCCTGTCGCTGACCCTTCCATGCTTCTGCGCCGACCGATTGCCATAAAGATCGGCAACTCCCCCGATTACGTCCGCCCGCAATCGGGTTTATCGCTTGCGGATGTTGCGTATGAGTATTACATCGAATGGGGCGATACGCGTTTTGTCGCCGTCTTCTATGGCAACAACCCAGAGCGAGTGGGGCCTGTGCGCTCGGGACGTTACTTCGATGAACACATTACACGGATGTATCACTCGTTCTTGTTCTTCAAAGGTGCCGACCCGCGTGAGTTATCCCATTTTCGAAGCCTGGACATCAGTGATTTTATGATCGTGACAGGGTTTGGGAATTGCCCGCCCTTTTTTACAGGTCCTTACAGGCGCGATGCCTACAATAACGTGTTTTTTAATCCCACACGTTGGTCTGAATGTGCCGAACGCTGGGGTGTGGACAATTCTCCGCAAACGATCAGCGGCGGCTTCTTCTTAGAGAGCGCCCCCGAAAGTGCATTGAGCATTTCACGCATTTATTCCTATTACTCGATCTATAACTTTCCATTCGCTGAAATGGTTTTGACTTTCATGAATTTTCTGCCAGTTGAGAGTAGATGGATGATGACAAGCCAAGCAATTCCAAAATGCGGGTCTGCAACTCAGAGAGTGGCGTAAC
>VGOX01000469.1 GCA_016875755.1 Chloroflexota bacterium | reverse complement strand
AACAGGCCTGTATACGTGCCAGGGTTGGAGCGCGGTGTGCGACCGATGGGTGATTGGTCGATGTTGATGATCTTGTCGAGATGCTCAATGCCTTCGATGCGTTCATGTTCGCCCGCCTGTGTGCGTGCGCCCATCAGTTTTGCGGCGAGAGCGTTGTACATGATGTCGCTCATCAGAGTGGATTTGCCCGACCCTGAAACACCCGTTATGCAAACCAACTTCCCGAGCGGGAGAGATACATCGATGCCTTTCAGGTTATTTGCCGTCGCGTTGACGATTTTCAACACCTTGCCATTGCCCTCACGCCTCTTCTTCGGGATTTCAACCTGTTTTCTGCCCGAGAGATAGAGTCCTGTCAGTGACTTGGGATGCGCGAGGATCTGCTTGGGTGTGCCTTCTGCAATGACCTGTCCGCCATGTTCACCTGCGGCAGGGCCAAGGTCAATGACCCAGTCTGCTTCGCGGATGGTTTCGTCGTCGTGCTCCACGACCAGCACCGTGTTGCCGAGGTCGCGCAAGCCTTTGAGTGTTTCAAGCAGGCGCGAATTGTCACGCGGATGCAAACCGATGGAAGGCTCATCTAAAACGTAGAGAACTCCCACAAGTCGGGAACCAACTTGCGTCGCGAGTCGGATGCGCTGGGCTTCTCCACCAGAGAGGGTTACAGCCGAGCGGTTGAGGGTCAAATAATCCAATCCGACATTTACCAAAAAATTCAGTCTTTCGTGGATTTCTTTGATAACCCGTTCTGCAATTGCCTTTTGTTTGGAGGTGAGTGGCGAATTTTTGGCCGAGAGTTTCTTTACCCAATCAAGGGTTTGCAGCACGGGCCACGAGTTTGCTTCGACGATATTGACATCATCCACAGTGACAGCCAACGCAGCGGGGTTGAGACGTTTGCCCTTGCATGATGGGCATGGGCGGTCGGACATGAACTCTGAGATCTTCTCGCGGATGTATTCCGAATTCGTTTCGCGATAACGGCGCTCCATGTTGGAGATGACACCTTCAAATGCACGCGTGAACTTGAATTCGTTGCCATTCGAGTTATGGTAGACCATCTGAATCTGTTTATCGCCTGTGCCGTAAAGGACGATTTTTTTATGTTCCTCCGCCAGATCACGGAAGGGTTTATCGAGGTCGAACTTGAATGCCTTGGCGGCGTTGATCAAACTTTGCCAGTAATAGCCGCCTTCCACCTTCGGTCCGCTCCATTCCATGCTGATGATCGCGCCGTCGTTGAGTGAAACGCTGTCGTCAGGGATGATGCGATTCGGGTCGATTTCCAATTTCGAGCCAAGCCCCTGACAATCGGGACATGCGCCCTGCGGGGTGTTGAATGAAAACGTGCGCGGTTCTACCTCAGGGACGGTTGATCCGTGCTCTGGGCAGGCAAGATGCTCTGAGAATTGAACGTCTTCCTTTTTGTCTACCAGGTTGACGGTAATGTAGCCTTCACCGAATTTGAGCGCCGTTTCTACTGAGTCGGTCAAACGTGTGCGTGCTGCGCGTTTATCTTCTTTTTCACCGTTATGCGAAATGACCAGACGGTCCACCACGGCTTCAATGGTGTGTTGTTTATAGCGGTCGAGTTCGATTTCGTCATCCAACGAAGTTACTGTCCCATCGACACGGGCGCGGGTGAAGCCCGCTTTGCGGATTTCATCGAACACCGCTTGATACGTACCTTTACGTCCGCGCACGAGCGGAGATAAGATGAGGATGCGTGTGCCATCGGGGAGTTTCTCGATGTGATCCACGATCTCTTCGGCAGACTGTTTGACGACGACTCGTCCGCACACAGGGCAGTGTGGGATGCCCGCACGCGCGAATAACAGACGCATGTAGTCGTAGATCTCGGTGACTGTGCCGACCGTGGAACGCGGATTGTGGCTGGTGGATTTCTGGTCAATGGACACGGCGGGAGAAAGCCCGTCGATGTAATCGACATCGGGCTTGTCCATTTGCCCGATGAACTGACGCGCATACGCTGAAAGCGACTCGACGTAGCGCCTCTGTCCCTCGGCGAAGATGGTGTCGAACGCCAGTGACGACTTGCCCGAACCCGAAAGCCCCGTAATGACCACGAATTTATCGCGGGGGATTTCGACTGTGATATTTTTCAAATTGTGGACGCGTGCGCCCACGACGCGAATTTTGTTGGATGACATAAGACTCCTGTTGGGAGAAAGAATTATAGCACAAATGTTTTATTTGTAAAAAAATTAAAGTAAGTTCGCCTCTCATAGTTGTTCCAAAGTTGGGAAATCTAAATGCGAATGTCGCGAAAGAGCGAAAAATGCCGAAGGTTTGCGAAATTTTCTCTTTTCGCGCCTTTTCTGTTAAGCTTTTGAACTTTCATTCTGTATTTCCTATTGACATAATATACCTGTAACGCAACTTGTTTATTGATTGGCTGGTTGCTTTAAATATTACTCAGAGAAAAATAGATACATTCCGACCCTACTTTTTGGGGAGTGGTTGTAAATTGGGAGGTCGAAATAAAAAAGATATAATTATTTTGATCATGAATGAGTCCTCTGCAAGAAGCCGTTCATTAATAGCCAAAACTTGGGCTGAAAACCAGCCGGGAGCGTAGCCAGCGCGCCGAAAAAACGAAAAAAGAAACCACGGCGGCGGGTGTTGCGTCGTTTTGCAGGCTTTTTGCTGCTTCTGCCTGCTTCATTTTGTTGCTCAGATAGCGTTGGATGCGCCGCACATTGGTTGTGGCGGCGGATGC
>VGOX01000468.1 GCA_016875755.1 Chloroflexota bacterium | reverse complement strand
TGCAAAACGACGCAGCACCCGCCGCCGTGGTTTCTTTTTTCGTTTTTTCGGCGCGCTGGCTACGCTCCCGGCTGGTTTTCAGCCCAAGTTTTGGCTATTAATGAACGGCTTCTTGCAGAGGACTCATCAATGCTTATGAAACTTTTGATAGGGTACAAAAAACAGCAGTCCGTTCAAAATATCGCGCAAGGGCAAGGCTTGGTCTGGCCGGCTTTTTATTTGCGATTCTATCTGCCTTGGGTGCGCTGGCTCATGTATGGGTTAGTATTCTATCCCTGATACTTGTCAGCGCCATTTCTATTTTGATCTCATTCCTACTTTTAATTTTGCTTGCATTCCTGGCAGTAAAGGAGATTTGAAATATGGCGATTTCTCTCGCGATCCAACAGCATCTTGAAAAGGCCGGGCTGGTTGAATATTACGATAAACATGAAAAGCACTGGAAGGCGTTGGCGAAAAAATCTCATGATTTCATTCAGAATAATTTCCCAGCCGATTACGATGTACATCAGGAGGATGTGTGCAAAGCCCTGATCATTCTCATTGAGGTTAATGACTTGACGAATGATTATCTTAACGCGAACAAGCTAAAGGAAAAATATTGGTTGAAATATTTTTCTGATTACATTCTTGACCAGTGCTGGAAAGAAATTCACTGATTTCGTTCTGATGCTTGCCAACAAAAAACTTCCGATGCAAGAGCATCGGAAGTTTTTTGTTTAGTACTCGACCGCTCGTTTGAGTGATTTTGCGTTTTTGACCCAGTCTTTCACGCGGCTCAGGCCGGGCATAACATTGACTTTGTTATGCTTGGCGTTTGCCTTGGCGAGCGCTTCGAGCAAGGCTTCAGGTTTGCGGTTGGCGAGTTCCATCACGGTGTCCACGCCTGCGGCTTCGAGCAGGTCGGAGTATTGTCCGCCAATGCCCTTCACGCGGAAGAGGTCTGCACGGTTGACCCATTCGAGGATCACCTTGGTGCTGAAACCGGTCGCGTCTGCAAGTTCCTTGCGTCCCTTCTTAGTGCCGCCTTTTTTCAACAGCTCGCCTGTGGAACGAACACCAGCCTTGCGAAGTTTCGCTGCGTAGGCAGCTCCGATTCCTTCAATGTCTGCAATTGTTGCCATGATTAAATCTCCTTTGTAAAAAGTATAGCAGTATGTCCGCTAAAATCAATGGTTGGAAACATAATGCTTTAATAACAAATGATAGTATAAAAAATCAAGATGAACGTGTTTTAATAATAAGGAGCAGTTATGTCTTCCTGCATTGATGTTGATCATGCAATCCATCAGGCGGGAAAAAAGATTGTAGAGTCCAAATCAACTGTCCGCGTGAGAGAGGCGGGCGGAGCTTCATTCAAGTCAGGAGTCTGTCATGTCCAATATTATTTTTAACGGAAGATCCTATTCCAGCATTGACGAAATGCCTGCAACGGAGCGCATGGCATACGAACAAATGATGAATATCTTTGTGGACAAAAATGGTAATGGCATCCCCGATTTTATGGAAGGGGATGTGGTGCAGAATGTGATGTCGGCATATTCAAGCAGGGTGGATGTGAATGGGCAGACTGTTCGCTCGCTCGATGACCTGCCGCCTGAGGTGCGCCAGAGTGTGAACACTGCGTTTCAGGTCATGTCGAACCTGGGATTGATTCCCGCTGTGCCTGCTGAATTTCAGAATCAAAACCAGCCTGTCAGCCGTGAACCGATGGCGACATCGAAACCGTTCGTCTCGCGTGAGTACAACCCCACCATTCAGGAAGAAAAAAGCAATACGCCATTGATCGTTGTGCTGATCGGTTTGGTTTTATTGCTGTGTCTTGGTGCGGCGGGCGTTCTGATCTTCCTGCAGATGTGACATGAGCGCAATCTGGCGCATCCTCATCTACACATTGATCGCAGGAAGTATCGCGGCTCTGACCGCGCCGATTCCTGGCACGTCGCTTTTGCTGACCGCCCTTGAGATCTACATGCTCGTATATCTTGCCAAACTCAATGATTTCAAACTCGGTTTCAAGGAAATCGGCTATTCTGCTATCACCATTTACGGACTCTCCACCCTGCTGAAAGACACCGCGCTGGAAATTCTGAATTTCTTCCCCATCATTGGCTGGGGCGCGGAAGTGATCGTGGCAATGCTGTTCGTTCTGTTTTTAGGCTTGCTAGCGAACCTATATTTCAGCAAACCATTACGGCATCGGCGGGACCTTGAGAAGCACACCCACTAAATAACCTGCCATCGCGCTGACAATTCCGATCACGGTCATTTCGATGCCGCTGCGCATCGGCTTGCCCACCGTCACCCGCGCCTTATAGGCACCAATGCCGAACAGCACCAACGCCGTGAACAAGACAGACATCCACATGCTGGTGGAAACCGGCAGGAACATGAACGGCGCAATCGGCACAAGCGAACCGATGATCGCCGAAAGCCCCACCACCCACGCGGCTTTCAACGCCGTCTTGCGATCCACGGGCGAGAGCTGATGTTCCTCCGCCATCATCACCGCCACCCACACATCTTTGTTCGCCGTGATCGTTTCCACAATGCGGTCGAGCAATTCCCCCGTAAATCCCTTGCGCTCATAAATGTCGCGAATTTCTTTTTTCTCAAGATTCGGCGCTTCCTGAATATGCCGATACTCACGCTCGCGTTCGCTCTGATACAAATCTGCATCGGCGAGTGTGGTGGTATATGCCACAGCGCCCATCGAGATCGATTCGGCAAAAGTCGTCGCGAGC
>VGOX01000467.1 GCA_016875755.1 Chloroflexota bacterium | reverse complement strand
ACTATCAAGCCACGACAAACTCCAAATCTTTGTTTGTAAAGTGCGGAGTTATTCTTTTACAAGCCCTTAGCGATGTTCGGGATTATCGTGTGGCTGGTCGCCCCGGCGTATGCCAGCCGATACCAGCCGAATCTGGCGGATGAGCGGACGCTCCGCTTCTCCCCCAATGCGGAGGGAGGGTACGATGTGAGCGAAATTCCCTTCCACTTGGAAGCGGATCTTGGTCAAAAGAAACATATTGAGGATGTTATCGGCGAGAACGACCAGATCGAAGTGGACTTCCCATTTCCTTTTTATGGCAGGGTCTATCAAAGTTTTTTCATCCACAACGATGGTGTGATTGCGTTTGGCGAAAAAGTCAACATGCGAAACCTGCAATATCGCCTGTCGGCTGTCCCTGCCATCTTGCTCGGCTTGATTGATCTAAAGCCGGAAGCCAGTTCCACTGGCGGGGTGTTCGTAAAACAGGATGATGACCGTTTGGTGGTTACATTCCTGTCTGTTCCGTCTTTTTATTATCCCGAACAGGAATATACCTATCAATCCATTTTATACGCAGATGGGACATTCGAGATCACCCATGCCGGGTTACCCATCCACCCCGCATATCGTGTCAACGACCGTGCCCTTGCTTCCATTTGGGCGGTTGGCGCAAAACCCTCGCTGGCTCCCGCTCAAACCGTGGTTTTTTCGAACCTTCCCATACAAAGCGGCGCGGAAGGGGTACTACACGACGAATACATGTCCTTTCGAAAATACCTGCACGATTTTCTTCAACCGCTGGCAGTGGCGATATTTTTGGTCAGTCTATTTTTCCTGCTTGGGCTGGCTATGCTCTTTAAATATGGATTTGCCCAGCCCCTTGATGCGCTTTTGACGGGTGTTCAAGCGTTCAACAGCGGAGAATGCAAAATTAACCTTCCCGTTCGCTACAATGACGAGATCGGTTTTCTTACCCATTCCTTCAACACGCTGGCTGCTGAACTTGATGATGTGCTTTCCAACCTGGAAGTTCACATTGCTGACCAAACTTCGGATTTGCAAATCACCAATGAGCAATTACGCAAACTCACCATCGCAATCGAACAAAGCCCGGCGTCCATTGTGATTACCGATTCAAATGGGCATATCGAGTATGTCAACCCTGCATTTACACAAATCTCAGGCTATACGATGAAGGAGGTGCTGGGCAAAAACCCGCGCATCCTCAAATCAGGACAAACACCGGAGGAAACATTTTCAGAGATGTGGGCGAAGATCGCAATGGGCGAAGTTTGGCGCGGAGAACTTGCCAATCAGCGTAAAAACGGCGAACTGTATTGGGAGTATACAGTGATTGCTCCGATCCTAAACACAGCGGGGAAGATCACACACTATGTGGCGATTAAGGAAGATGTGACGGACAGGCATAATGCCGAAATGGCGTTGCGTGAAAGCGAAATGCAGTACCGCCAGTTGTTTGAGCTCGAGTCCGATGCAATATTCATTATCCGTAATGAAGATGGTCGTATTCTGCAAGCCAACAGTGCCTCGGCGCATTTGTACGGGTACACAGTGGATGAACTTCTCGCCTTGCGTAATTCAGATCTTTCTGCCGAACCGGAGCAGACCCAAAAGGCGACATAAAGCCACATCCCAAGGGATCAGATAGTGGAAATTCCCCTGCGCTGGCATCGTAAAAAAGACGGCACCACATTTCCGGTTGAGATCACGGCGCGTTTTATCCAGTGGAAAGGACAGCAAGTCCATCTGGCCGCCATCCGTGATGTTACCCGCCGCATACAAGCGGAAAAAGAACTCGAACTTCTGGCGGCAACCGACCCGCTCACCGGGTTGTTCAACCGCCGTTATTTTGATGAACATGCGGAAAAACACGTCACCAAGCAGGGGAGTGGCGGGGAGACCGGTTTATTGTTGATGGATATCGACTATTTCAAAACAATCAACGATGAACATGGGCATGAGGTGGGTGATTTTGTTCTCAAAGAGTTGGCTCGTCTGTTATCTGTGCATGTGCGTTCGGGTGATATTTTGGCTCGCTACGGCGGTGAGGAGTTTGCCCTTTTGCTTCCCCGCACAAGTGAACGAGAAATGGAACAGATTGCCGAACGTCTGCGGCGGGAGGTTGCGCAGAATGTGTTTGACCATATGGGCAAGGAGTTGCGAGTCACCATGAGCGTGGGGGGGGTGCATTGCAGCAATGCAGGGCCGGTTCTTGCCCCGCTTCTTCGGTTGGCGGATGCCGCCATGTACGAGGCAAAGCAATCGGGGCGAGATCGTTGTGTTTTCAAAAGGCAATAATTAAGCCCGATGCATTTTGAAAAGCGCATCGGGCTAGGGGTGGGGATGGTCATCCATCATTGCTCTTGAACTCCCATGCTGCTGAGTTCATCCGGGCTGTATTGGGCTACGAACAGATCTGAGCCAGCCAGGGCGAGCAACAGGACAATGACCACTGCTGCAAGTACGAACATGGTAAAACTCCTTTCTTTTGATACATACTATAACGACTTTCGCGGTAAAAAGATGCATCCCCTATCAGTACTGTAATGGAAAAACAATACACTTTTGAAAGGGATGTTGAAAAGACGACCCTGCTGTAGGTTTTGTTCCCAACGTTGGGGAGAGAAAGAAGCGCAAAGCAATCGCGGGTGGGCGTCAGGATTTTGGGGAAAGGAGTAAGATAGGCAAGAGGAGCAAAAAGATGGACAAAGGCAAAGCAGTAAAAAAATGGCAGAAACTGAGC
>VGOX01000466.1 GCA_016875755.1 Chloroflexota bacterium | reverse complement strand
TCATAGATAAATCCAACGCATGCCGCAATGCTTCTTTGACGGGAACCACCGCATCAGACTCAACCCCTGCCTGCTCGGCGAGACCCTGAATATGGTCCACGCTCAAAGCTCTCGGATGGTCGGCGCGCGTGACGATCAGTTTCTTGATCTTCGCCTTCATCGCCGCAAACATGCCGGGGATGTTCTTGTCCTCAGATGCGCCGAAAATGAGATAGACGGACTTGCCCGGGAAGTATGTATCGAGCGTTTCAGACAGCTTCTCGAACGAATCCTGATTATGGGCAGAATCAAATATCAGCGGAGGATTGAGGCGGGCGACTTCAAAGCGAGCGCGCCATTGTACCTGAGAAAATCCCTTTTGGATGTCCTCATCCGTAATTGGGATTCCGCTGGCTTTCAACGCGACATAAGCGGTGGCTGCATTTTCGATCTGATGCGAGCCAAGTAAGGGAATTTGCAATTTGACGGTGGACGGTGGACGGTGGACAGCCAGAGTCTGCCCCGTCAAAGATGACTCCATCAACTCAAACGTCACATCTTTTCCTATAAGTGTTATGTCAGAATTCTTCGATTTGGCTACGCGAATCAAAACTTCGAGCGCCTCATCCTTTTGTGGGGAGGAGACCACAGGCACGCCTTGTTTGATAATGCCCGCCTTTTCGCCTGCGATGAGCGCAAGGGTGTTTCCGAGTACGGCCATGTGGTCATACGATAATGAAGTGATGACCGAAACCTTCGGTGTGACGACATTCGTCGCATCCAGCCTGCCGCCCAAGCCCACTTCGAGGACGGCGGCATTCACGCCATATTTTGCGAACGCCATGAAACCCAGCGCGGTGGTGATCTCAAAGGTCGTCAGTTTGGGAATCTTCGCCACATGCGGTTTGATTTCTTCCACCAACTCGATCAACCGCTCATGCGAGATCGGCTTGCCGTTGATCTGAATTCTTTCCGTATAATCCAGCAAGTGCGGAGATGTATAAAGCCCGACCGTATGTCCTGCCGCCTGCAGTGCGGAGGCACACAACGCTGAAACCGACCCCTTCCCCTTCGTGCCTGCCACGTGGATGATGGGATATTTCGTCTGCGGCTCTCCCAGCAATGACATTAACGCGAACATGCGGTCGAGGTTGAAGTCTGCCTTCGCCAATTCGGATGAATGTTTCAGGCTATAATCCACGAAGGAATATAGATAATCAAGGGCTTGGTTGTATTGGTTTTCAGTGTCCATATCAAGGATTGTAAGACGTAATACCCAATTCGTAAATTCATAAATCGGTGAAAAAAGAAAAATGAAATCCATAAATAAGATCGTCGTGCTCCTGCTTGCACTTACCATTTTTGTAGGAGCCTGCGCACCTGCCCCTGTTGAAACTCCTCAATCAATTTCCACCCCAACCGCGATACGCCCGCAATTAAATCAGGACACCCTGCTATTCAGCGGCCCCGGCAACAGGTCTTTTGAAGCAATGGCCTCACTTCGCATGGGCGAAATCGTGAAACCCATTGGAACGTATAAAGACTTCGCATTGGTCCAAATTGATGGTGTGGGAACTGGGTTTGTCTACAAGGAATTAATCGATAATTTCCCCAATAACCTGCAAAAATTCGCTCTTGAAAAAGTTCCCTGGAGCCCTGTAGATATTAATGACTATTTTGAGAGTGAGATTACCTCATTTACAAATGACACCATCATCATGGCAAACACCCAAAATGACGGCTTTGGATGGGAAGCAGGCAGTATCAGCTTCAACTCACCTTTCCACATCCGAATGGGTTTGAGCATTAACGATCCACAGGCGGGTGATACCAACATTCAACTGATCGGGACACCATATGATTCAAATGCGGAAAATTGGTGGCGGGGGCTGATCAGTACAGAACTCAGCATTGACTCAGATGGCTTGCTCAGTTTTTGCATCAGAGATGGGACCTCGGAGGACTGCGCCTACAATGAAGCCTCCACAATACAAAATGGCCAGTCGTTTATCCTCTTTTTTGAGGATCCGCAGGGCAGAACCTTCCATTTGATCGACGAGCAGGGAAATGTGGTCCTGACCGTAAAAACAACCGATACAGCTGGCTTGAACCTTCCCAACGGACTTTTCCCTGAGAAAAAATTTTGGCTGGGCGCGTGGATCGAACCAAATGTGACACTCACAACCTCTTCCTTTGCACTCGAAACGGAGCCCAGCGGAACATGGGACCCGAATGTGGATAGCGCCATCTATTCGCCCGTTACTCCCGAAATCATCACCGAAGAGATGTTCATGGAGTATGAAGATTCCAAAAACGGCTCCACACCTTTATGGAATCGTGGCGCAAGCGTGATCGTGCGGCAGAACGAAGATGTATTCATCAGCATGATCGAGACAAATTCCGAATGGGAGCAACCCAATAATGTGACATGCAGCCTGCATCAACGCGATGATGATAAATGGAAAGTCATCATGGAATTGAACGATCCCACCCGCGAGCCATGTCCCATTGCAAGTGATGGAAGCAGTTTGTTTATTTCAACCAATAAATCTCTGGGAGAAAATTCACAGCCGGAAGTCGTCAGGGTACAAAAAGCCATCCTTGGAAGTGAAACCGCCGTCCTGACCCCAGTATGGGAAGAAGGACATAATTTCACTGCCTGGTCCTATCGCGGACTTGGCATGGATGTCAACAACAAGGAACTCCTGCTCCTGAACATCTCAGACGATCACGGATATCACTGGTCTTTTCTGGACGCAAATGGACAATGGTCACGCAAAGG
>VGOX01000465.1 GCA_016875755.1 Chloroflexota bacterium | reverse complement strand
GATTTGTTTCCGGCTTCCTCCAGACCTTGCCTCACGACAACGCCCTTGCCTTCCACTAATGGTTGGTGCAATCAACCTCCATAAGGGTCTTTCACCCTCTAGCCAACGCCCATGCTGGGCGCACATCCAAAGAGCCAGAGAAATTCTCTGGCTCTTTTTATTCCGTACGGCTGATACTTCCCAGCCTTGCATTTACCAGCTTCGCCAAATCCCCCACTCCGATTTGAATATCCAATCCGCGCTGACCACCGGAGATATAGATTTCATCAAAGGCTTCGGCGGCAGAATCCACAACCACTTGAAAGCCTTTATTGATAAGCGCCAGCGGAGAGATGCCGCCCGCCTGCAACCCTGTCAACTGCTCAGCTTCGCGCTCGGTCGGCAGGTGCATTTTCTTCTCACCCAAAAATGACGCCAGCGTTTTCAAATCCACCACGCGTGGACCGGGAATTACCGCCAGCACAGGTTTGCCTTTTTCACGCTTGGTGACGATGGTCTTGAAAACCTGTTCCACGGGTACACCCATAAATTCCGCAGCCTCCACTGCGCCTAATTTTTCGGGCGGCAATTCATGCGCGGCATACTTCACCTTGCGGGCATCCAAAAACCTTGTGACATTATTCGTGATAGACATGCAATAAAAATCCTGTACAATTATAAACACAAAGGATGCTGATATGTCCAATCAAGAGCAGGAACGTCTCAGAAAACTGCGCGAGCAACAGATCCAATCCCGCGACCCCCTTACAAAACAACGCAAATTCCAGCGCAACATGTCCGTCAAAGAAAAACGGATGCGCAAATCATTCTCCCTGATACAAGCCTGGAGAGACATCCCCCACATCGTCAAAATTCCACTCTATGGTTTGCTGCTTGGCATCATCATCACCCTGATCCTGCCCTCGCTATGGATCTCTCCACACGCCACACTCGCAGGCGCAGGCATCACCCTGATTCTGATCGTTTTTGGATTGACGCTCGGCAACGCATTGGATCTTCGGGACAGCATCAGAGACAACATCAAATAGACGGGGCTCCCGCTTCAATCCCCACCAACACCTGATTCTGCACCCAGACAAACCCCACCCCCAAGCAATGGAGGCACTCATGATCAGCATGGAAATTCTCTCACAGTTCAATCTATTCAACGGACTCCCCGAATCGCTCCTTAAGAAAATTGCCGAACTCAGTAAAGAAGTCTCCATGAAAAACGGAGATTTCGTCTTCCGCGAAGGCGAAAAAGCAGACAAACTGCACTTTCTGCTGCAAGGCAGCGTTGCCCTGCGTGTGAAACTGACCTCGCGCCCGGATAGCGTCACGGTGTCGTTCGTTTCCACGCCGTTCCAAAGTTTCGGCTGGTCTGGCGTGGTTGCGCCACATCACTACACATCCAGCGCCGAATGTGACGAGGACTCGGATCTGCTCATCATCCCCGCAGAACCATTCATGAAATTGCTGGAGAAATACCCCGAAGCGGGTTTTCAGGTGATGAAACGCATTGCCGAGATCATCGCCGACCGTCTGCGAAACAGCAGGCAGGCATTACTGAAGACGATCTGATACAAGGCTTGGGCTGGGGGAAAATCGTCAGAAAATAGGAACAGGCATGGGCGGGGCGCGAAGCGGGCGCGTCCCGTTTTGATTCCTGCGTAGTAAAATGGATGGGATGAAATCGATACCAGCCGCCATTCCGCTCGAAAAACTGCTCGAACAGCTCCCTGAAAATTACGGCGTCACCGACCGTGAATTGGTGATTCGTGCCTATCAGGTTGCCGAGGAGGCGCATCGCCAACAAAAGCGCCATTCCGGTGAGCCCTATATCAACCACTGTATTGCGGTGGCGAACATTCTCGCGGAGTTGAAAGTGCCGTCTGAGGTGATCGCTGCGGGGTTGCTGCATGATACGGTGGAAGATACCCCAATGACACTTGGGGATATCCGCCGCGAGTTTGGGGATACGGTAAAAATTCTGGTGGATGGGGTTACGAAGCTCAGTCACCTGCCGCGAGTTTCACGCGGCGACCAGCACGCAGAAAAACACGACACCGACACAGAAGAAGTTCCACTTGAACCCGCCGCCCTGCTCGGGCGCAAAGAGGATATGGTTTCGGAGACCCTGCGCAAAACTTTTCTTGCCATGGGTGAAGATGTGCGCGTGGTGCTCATCAAACTGGCAGACCGTTTACACAACATGCGCACGCTGGGCCATATGCCTGAACACAAGCGCAAACGCATTGCAAAAGAAACGCTGGAAATTTTTGCTCCGCTTGCCAACCGCCTTGGTATCTGGCAGTTGAAATGGGAATTGGAAGACCTGAGTTTCCGTTATGTGAACCCTGAGAAGTACAAGGATATTGCCGAGCAGCTTGCAGAACGCCGACCCGACCGCGAAGCACAGTTGGAAGAGATCAAAATAAATCTGGTCAAACTGCTGGCGAAAAACAACATCCAATCGGAGATCAGCGGAAGACCAAAGCATATTTATTCGATCTTCAAGAAAATGCAGAAGAAGGATAAAGCCTTCAACATGTTGTACGATGTGCGCGCTGTGCGCCTGATCGTGCCCGATGTGCCATCCTGCTATGCGGCGCTGGGTGTGATCCACACCACGTGGCGACCCATCCCCGGGGAGTTCGATGATTACATCGCCGCGCCAAAGGATAATTTCTACCAATCTCTGCATACGGCAGTTGTATACGATGACCGCCGTCCGCTGGAAGTGCAGATCCGCACACAGGAAATGCACCTGAACGCGGAGTACGGTATCGCCG
>VGOX01000464.1 GCA_016875755.1 Chloroflexota bacterium | reverse complement strand
ATGACCTCGCGCAAGGTGATGCCCATCGGCACTTCGATCACACCGCTAAAATTGACGTTGCCCATGATGGTGTACACCTTCGTGCCAGGGCTGGATGGTGTGCCAAACGAGCGATACCATTCCGCGCCGTTGCGCAAAATGGCAGGGACGTTTGCCAGCGTCTCCACGTTGTTGACCGTGGTGGGTAGGTTCCACAAGCCGCGTGTGACGGGGTACGGCGGGCGCGGACGCGGCTCTCCGCGTTTGCCCTCGATGGACTCGATCAGTGCGGTCTCTTCGCCGCAGACATACGCGCCTGCGCCTGCGTGCAAATGAATGTGGAAGTTGAAGTTCGTATTGAAAATATTCTTGCCGAGGAAACCAAATTCCTCCGCCTGCTCGATTGCATGTTGCAGCCGGCGATAGGCATGGCCATATTCGCCGCGAATGTAGATGTAACCTTCATCCGAGCCGACGGCGTACCCCGCAATCGCCATCGCTTCAAGCACCATGTGTGGGTCACCTTCAAGGACGATGCGGTCTTTGAACGTGCCTGGTTCGCTTTCATCGGCGTTACAGATGACATATTTCTTCTCGCCTTTTGCCTTGCTCACAAATTTCCATTTGCGTCCGGTCGAAAAGCCTGCTCCGCCGCGCCCCTGCAAGCCAGATTTCTCAATCACATCAATGACCTGATCTGGAGTCATTGCGGTCAACGCTTTTCCCAGGGCTTCATACGCATTGTGCGCAATCGCATCTTCGATGTTCTCAGGGTCGATGCGCCCTGCACGTTCCAGCACAATGCGCTGCTCCGATGGGTTGTATCCTTTATGGGCGCGGAGAGAACCGATCTGTCCTGTCAATTGTTTGGATGGGGCAAGCAAATCCTCGGCAATGCGTCCCTTATACAGATGTTCTTCCACAAGATATCGCGCATCGCCCGATCTCACCGGTCCGTACACGGTGGCTTCGGGGTACACCACCACAAAAGGCAGGATGTTTGTCCGCTGAATGTCGTTGATCTCGGCGACGTCGACTTCGTCCTGCAATTGATAGGCTTCCAACGCTTCTTTCAGACTTTTGAGAAGTTCGCCCGCCCCAAGCCTGATACTCTCTGGATCGGTGGAGACCAACATCATGGCGCGTTTCGTTTTCATGGCTGGCTCCTATTCGTACTGACCTAATATTTCGGGCAGTTGCTCCACGGTGACACTGCCGTACATGTCATCGTCGATCAACACCACAGGACCTACACTGCACAAGCCAATACACGATGTTGTCACAAGTGTCCACTTGTTGTCAGGCGTAGTTTCGCCGTTTTGCAAATCGAGTGTTTCGCGCAGAGCATCCCAAATGGCTTTACCGCCCACGACATGACAAGGCGCATTCTCGCAGAACTTGATGACATGTCGTCCGCGTGGCTGGGTGGAGAGCATGTCGTAAAAACTCGCCAGCCCGTATAACTGTCCCTGCGAAACGAAGCTGCCATCATGGTTGATCTGTGCTTTCACTTCACGCATGGCTTCAGCAGGGATGTACCCCAGCACGTGATTGATCTCGCTGAGGATGGGGATAAACGCATCACGCGTACATCCATGCTTTTCAATGGCTTTCTGAACGACTTCCTTGATTTCACGTTCAACCGCTGGAGCGTACATTCAACCTCTTTTCCTTCTTGTCGTCATTGCAAGGGCGCTCTTGTTTTTCGCCCGAAGCAATCTCCATACTTGCTCATGCGATTGCTTCGCCGCCAAAGAACGGCGGCTCGCAATGACATGGTTATGAAGACACCAAAACTGCGTTGAAATTACAAACTTGCACGCAAATGCCGCAGCGGATGCATTTGTTGATATCGATCGTATGCGTCTGCCTGCGCTCACCGCTGATGGCTTCCACGGGGCAATTTCGCGCGCAGACCATACAACCTGTGCAGGTTGGCGCTTGAATATCAAAGCGAATTAAGTTGCGACAGACTTTTGCTGGGCATTTTTTCTCATACACATGCGCTTCATACTCATGGCGGAAGTGTTCAAGCGTACTCAACACAGGGTTGGGTGCGCCTTGTCCAAGCCCGCATAAGCTGTTTTTGGCAACTTCATGGCACAGGTCTTCGAGTTTTTCGATGTCGCCATGTTCACCCTTGCCGTCGCAGATTTTTTGGAGCAGTTCCAAAATGCGGCGCGTCCCGATGCGGCAGGGAGTACATTTCCCGCAGGATTCCGCCTGCGTGAAATCCATGAAGAAGCGGGCGATATCCACCATGCAGGAGGTTTCGTCCATTACCACCAAGCCGCCCGATCCCATCATCGAGCCAGCCTCGGTCAGCGCTTCGTAATCGAGCGGCAGGTCGAGGTGTTTCTCAGTGAGACAACCGCCCATCGGACCGCCCGTCTGAACGGCTTTGTATTTGCGCCCGTCCTTGATTCCGCCTGCCACATCGAAAATGATCTCGCGCAGGGTGATGCCCATCGGCACTTCGATTAGCCCAGGTTTGGCGACATTGCCGCCAACCGCGAAGGTCTTGGTACCTTTCGAGCGTTCCGTGCCCATGCTGGCGTACCAGTCCGCGCCTTTGAGAATGATCTGCGGCACGTTGGCGTATGTTTCCACATTGTTGTTGTTGGTTGGCTTGCCCCAAACACCCTTCACCGAAGGGAATGGGGGACGGGGACGCGGCTCTCCGCGCTTGCCCATGATCGATGCCATGAGGGCTGTTTCTTCGCCGCAAACGAACGCTCCCGCGCCGACGCGTACTTCAAGGTCAAAATTGAAGTCGGTGCCGAGGATGTTGTTTCCCAA
>VGOX01000463.1 GCA_016875755.1 Chloroflexota bacterium | reverse complement strand
AGCCCCGCATCTTTCAATGCAGACAAAACTTGCACATGTCCCTGTGGCTGCATGAAGCCGCCCATCACGCCATACGAAGCATACAGCGAATTGTCCGCAACACGCGTGACCATTGCCGGGATGATGGTGTGATAAGGTCGCTTGCCGGGTGCAAGCGCATTCGGATGATTCGGGTCGAGGCTGAAATTATGTCCGCGGTTTTGCAGGGTGAAGCCCCAGCCCTTCGGCACAATGCCCGTGCCAAAACCCATGTAATTGCTATTGATGAACGAACACGCATTACCCATCCCGTCCACCACGCTCAAATAAACCGTGCCCGACGAATTCACCGGCGATCCGCGCTGCGGGTCTATCGTTGCGCGCTTCATATCAATCAACTTGCGGCGCTCACTCGCATACTCCTTCGAGAGCAACTCCTTAATCGGTATCTTCGCAAACGCCGGGTCACTCACATACCACTTCGCATCGGCAAACGCGAGGCGCATGGCTTCGATCATCAAATGCATTTTTTCAGTTGAGGTCACATCCATTGCAGCAAGGTCAAAACCTTCGAGGATGTTCAACGCGATCAACGCCGTGATGCCCTGTCCATTTGGCGGACATTCATACACGCGCAGTCCACGATAATCAACGGATATTGGGCTCTCCCACGTGGATATATGTGACGCGAGGTCTTCAGCGGATAGGCATCCGCCCGCCTCTTTAATGACGGCGACAATTGACTCTGCAACTGAGCCTTGGTAAAAGCCGATAGCGCCCTGCTCCGCCACGAGTTTGAACGTGCGCGCCAAGCCTTTATTGCGAAAGATTTCACCCGCCTTCGGCGCACGCCCGTCGATGGTCATCTCATGCCCATTCAGCGCGGACTTCAATTGCCTGTCCGCGCCGCGTGCCCAAAAGTGAGCCGTGAGCGGTGCAACGGGAAAGCCTTCGTCTCCGAGTCGAATTGCAGGCGCAAGGATTTCTGTCAGCGAGAGTGAACCGTGCTTCTCGATCAAGTCACACCAACCCGCACACGCCCCAGGGACAGTGACCGTATGTGGATGATAGAACGGCAAACTGTCAGTGAGGAGTCCCTCACGCTTTAGCCTCTCAAGCGTCAGCGCGGACGAGGCGCGCCCTGATCCATTCAGGGCAGTGACTTGTTTGGTCTGCGCGTCAAAATACAAGGCGAACATATCCCCGCCAATGCCCGTGGACGTTGGCTCAGTGACATTCAGCGCGGCAGCAGCAGCCACGGCAGCATCAGCGGCATTGCCACCCTTGGACAGGACTTCAATGCCCGCGGCAGTTGCCAGCGGCTGTGACGTAGCAACAATTCCGCGGCGGGAATAAACGGGAGAACGACGGGAGGTGAAGGTGGTTGGGTTCATGGGCTTCTCTTTGTGGTGACGTTTGTGATGACGATGGACGATAGACCATAGGCTGTGATCTATCGTCCATCGTCTATGGTCTGGTGAAAGTATAATCCCATCACGAGGTGGGGCGAATGATAAAAAAAACTATTCCCCTATTCGCAACATATATTTATTTTTTGGGTGTATTCAACAAGGAAAAACCGAGCCACATTCCCGCACCAATAATCGGGATCGTGCCAACCAATAATAGCCATCTCGGTAGACTGTCTGGAGTTGTAAGCGGAATCAGAAGCGGCAAGCCAACCACAAACGCAGCCACCAGCAAACTGAGCGACAGACGCGTCACCAGGCGGTCGAGTCGGGTCAGGATCTTGTCTGTATCCTTGATCTCCATGCGGAAAGGTTCATTGCGTTCGAGACGCTCCAACATGCGATTTCCAACCCTTGGCAGGCGATGAAGCATTTCACCCCAATTTGTGGCGTCCATCAGAACTGACCGAACCCAGTTTCCATTCGGGAGGAGGAGGTTCTTCATCAAGGTCTGGATGTGAGGCTCTGCCGCTTTGAACACATCGAAGTCCGGGTCCAATTGCAAGCCGATGCCTTCCAGCATTACGATGGTCTGTCCCACCAACCACCAGGTGGCAGGCAGCCGCAAGCGGTGGCGAAATGTGATGGTCGTAATTTCATCGATCAATTCCCGGGCACGGACATACTTGATGGGCACTCCGTAGTATTTGTTCAGGAAGCGACCAAGGTCATATGCCAGCCGGTTCCGATCAACGTCCTCTGTCACTGCGCCAATGCGCATCAACTGGTCGATCAGCCCATCCACGTCCATTTCGATGGCAACAATATACAGGCGAATCAAATCCATGCGGTCTTTGTCGCGCAGGTAACCCACCTTGCCAAAATCCACCAACCCGATCGCCTCGCCCGGCATGATCAGGTAGTTCCCGGCATGAGGGTCGGCATGGAAGAAACCATCTTCCAGTACCTGCTTGATCGTTACGCTCGCACTATTCAAAGCGATCTTATGGCGGTCATACCCGGCAGCATCCAGTGCAGGAATATCGCTGATCTTGATGCCGTGAATTCGTTCCATCACCAACACGCGCTGGGTGCTCAACTCCCAATGTACTTTGGGGATGCGCAGGAGATGTTCCTGCCCGGCAAAACTCTCCCGTAAACGGTCGGCATTGCGTCCCTCCCGTTGATAATCCAGTTCGTTGCGCAGGGTAAAGCTGAAATCATCCGCGATGCCCATGAAATCATAGAAATTTCCCAGCGAGGTGTTTTGTGCGCTTGCAGCGAGCGAAGCCATGATCTCAAGGTCGGTGTCGATCACAGCCGTAATATTCGGGCGTTGAACTTTGATCACCACCTCCCGCCCGTCTGGCAGCACTCCAGCATGGACCTGGG
>VGOX01000462.1 GCA_016875755.1 Chloroflexota bacterium | reverse complement strand
AGGAAAGTACGCGAGTGCGATTTTTGGTCTGAGGTCAAAACTCAATGGTCAAATAACAATGAACCGGACCTTATCCAAAAATATGTAGGATTACAGGATCGCTTTGAACATATTTCTTCTGTCTGGGTCAATAACCTGGCCGGGATTCCGCGGCCTGCGGCAAGTTTTAATGAATATCAAGAATTGACTACCGCTTTGTTTCGCGCAGTTGCCAATGTCAGTAGACGGTCAATTATCATTGACAGTTCAAAACTGCCGGCGCGGGCAATCGCCTTGTCGAAGATGGGCGATCTCGATGTATCCTGTATTCATCTTGTGAGAGGCGGACTTCATTATTTGGCGTCATCGTTGAAACGTGAAAAGATCAAGCCGAAAACCAGTTTCTATCAACTTTATAATTGCTTTCGTTGGGAATTGAGCTGGTCTATCACCAATCTTTCCTCAGCGTATGCGCTCAGAAAAAGCAACGCCAAGGGGCTTACAGTACGCTATGAGGATCTTATATCACAGCCCATACAAACCATTGGTGATATTGAAAATGCATTCCAAATTGATCTTTGGGAAATAAAGGAACATGTAACAAAAAACAAGCCGATTCTATACCGCCATATTGCAACCGGTTCCGCGCATCGCTATAGTGGTTCAACTTCTATTATGAAAATGTACAACGAAGTTCCTGAAATTGATCCAAATTTAAAGTTGGCTTTCCGCTTGGGAGCGGGGTTGGTCTCGAAAAAATTTGGGTATTTATGATATGAAAATCCTGCACATCATTAATACCTTGGCGATTGGCGGAGCGCAATCCGTTTTGCTTCAGTTAATTGAAAATTGGGGGGAGAGTCGTGACCCGCAGATGGTAATCTCTCTCAGAAAGCGAGAGCAACTTTCGGCGTGGATCGAAGCGCTTGGTATTCCGCTCGCGCACATTGACCTGTCGCCCGGAAAGTTTGATCCGGTAAAATTCGCAAATCTTGTTCGCATCATAAAAGATTATCGCCCTGATGTTATTCAGACCTGGCTTTATCATGCCGACCTGCTCGGAAGCCTTGCATCCCGGCTTGCGAATCGCACCCCTGTAATTTGGGGGATTCACCATACAATGACGGATAGGCACTCGGTTAAATTTTCAACCTGGTTCGTGGTCAAGGTATTATCGTTTTTTTCAAAAGTTTTACCTGCGCACATCATCTGTTGTTCGCATTCGGCCTTTCAAACGCATGTTGATTTTGGGTATGATGTCACAAAGATGAGCACGGTCGTAAATGGGGTCAACACGGATCACTTCCGGCTGGATCCGACAGCGCGCGTATCTGTAAAAAACGAATTGGAACTTGCGCAGAAGACAAGGCTAATTGGGATGTTCGCTCGTTTTCATCCACAAAAGGATCATGTCACGTTTATTCGCGCCGCGGAGATGCTTCTATTAGAAAAATCTGATGTATGTTTTGTGCTTGCAGGCGAAGGAGTGGACACGGCTAACGAATATCTGCGGACCGAAATCAACCGGCGTGGTATGCAGGACCATTTCCGTCTTTTGGGAAGCCGGCAGGATATGCCGCGGCTCTATTCGAGCATGGATATTGTGACATTATCTTCTGCGTTTGGCGAGGCCTTGCCTATGACCTTGTGTGAAGCCATGGCTTGTGGAACGCCCTGTGTGGCCACAAACATTGGAGATACAGCGAGTTTGATCGAACAGACTGGCAGGGTCGTAGCGCCAAAGAATCCAGGGGCGCTCGCGTCTGCGTGGAAAGATGTTTTGGATTTATCGGCGATGGACTATAATCAATTATGTTTTCAAGCGAAGCAGAAAGTTTTTGCATCTTATAACCTGCCGGATATGTTAAGTTCGTACAAACGTATTTACAGAAAATTTTCCTCTCCCCAGTGAAACAATTTCAACTACTCCACTGGCTTTCCAAGCCTAAAAACCTATGGGTCACAATTTTCCTGTACACAATCCTGACCGGGCTATTTGTGCAATTAATATTCTTGCCTTATATTTTCCCTGCCGGGCACGCGGGAAATGGGTTATTAAAAGGTGTGGATGGCAAAGGGTTTCATAAGCTGGCCTTGGAACTTTCGGAAGCAATAAAGGCGGAAGGATGGAGTCAATGGGACTTAATGCCGGGGGGGCAATTGGTTTCTGGCGTTGCTGCGATCTTTTATGTTGTCATTTATCCCAAGCCCTGGTCGGTACTGCCCTTCAATGCGATCCTGAACGCGTCGGCATGTTTATGCCTGTACTTAATTATTTCAGAACTAATGGAAGATCACATCAAAGGAGTTATAGCCTCCCTGCCATTTATCTTTTTCCCGTCCAGCCTGCTGCGGAATGCACAATTCCATAATGAGAATTATGCCATTCCGGGGGTAATTTTTATTTTATTCGGATGGATGCTCATTGCAAGAAAAAACGCCAACCCTCAATCTATAAAGTTTCCCGATTCTGCCCGCGCTTTGTTTTTTATCGCGCTCGGAAGTTTGCTGTTGGGACTTGTCAGGCTTTATATCTTGTCCGGCATGATCTATCTATATGGAGCCATGGGGTTTGCGCTCGGAATATACTGGCTTCGAGGGAGGGATGATACTCGCGCGTATTTACTAAAATTATTTGTGGCTACAATCGGTTTTTCGATCATGCTCTTTACCGGCGCTGTCATAAAATCTTACAATAAAGATTCTTCTAGCGACCTGACAGTTTAACAAAAGAATATTGATCGGCAAAAGAAATCGGGTAAAGTTGTTTTACGACAAACGATTTCACCTGGAGGTTCTGATGC
>VGOX01000461.1 GCA_016875755.1 Chloroflexota bacterium | reverse complement strand
TCCCCCTTTAGTCGATTGTTTTCATCCCGCAGGCGTTGATTCTCCACTCGCAACTCTCGCACCTCGCGGCTTAGTTGTTCCACTACATTCAATAGCCGCTTCACTAATTCGCGAGCGTTCTCTTCCTGGATTGCGTTCAGTTCAATATCGTCAAACATGCTGGCGTTAGTTTACCCGTTTATCTTTGTTCCGATGGTTTTCAATTATTTACTGCTCTTCCCACGATTTATTGAGAAGATACGGTAAAAAGTTGTTTCGCTTAGGGCGAATTTTGAAGTTTACCAAATTCTCCTAATGCTTGTGCAGAAAACTTATCTCAACGAACATGAGGATTGGAAATTCAACCCTCCCCCAGTTTGTGGAAGTCCATTTCGGGCGAGTCCACTCTGTCAAGTTGAATAGGATACGAAGCGGTCTTTCAATTTCAGGAATGGCTTTTCAATAAATTGAAAGCTCAAGAAAGCAGTGACAAGCGTCCCGATGAAAGAAGCGAATAGGATAAAGAGAGAGAGTTCCCTGCCGGAGAGTCCCAGCTGCCCGCCGACTTGGTCCATGATCCAGATCATGGGGTAGTGATACACGTACAAGCCGTAGGAAATTTTGCCGAGGTAGCGCAGCGGCGCCCATTCGAGCAAGCGGACGAACATCTGCTCAGACACCACACAGTAGATCAGCAGGGCGAACCAATAGTTCAAGAGGGTATAGGCCCACAGGAATTGATAGGCGTGCGGCAGAGTGATCTCATAACCCAGCATGGATAGCGGAGAAAACCTGCTTGTACTTGCATAGTAGGTTGAAAAGCCAAGCAGAGGCACAAGGAAGGATACGAGCAGAAATTGTTGACGCGGTTTTTTGATGGGGAAACGGGAGATGTACGCTCCGAAGAGGAACGCGTCCACATGGCTGAATGGGAGGAAGTAGGTTGCGAGCGGGGCGGGTCCGCGTAAGGCGGGGAAGATGCCTGCCTGATCGATCAAAAAGATGATGATACGAAAGGCGGGTCCTGCCATGATGCCCGCAATAAAGAATTGCTTAAGACGTTTTTCAGGCACAAGAAAGATGAGCAGCGGCCAAAAAATATAGAATTGTTCCTCCACCGAAAGCGACCAGAGGTGATCGAGAAATCCCGAGTCGATGTACCCGCTGTAGGCGGAGAAAAAATCGTAGACGTAGAAAAGCGCGTACCAGACTTGATCGAGAAAAATACCCATCACCGCTGGTTTGAAGCGGATGGAGATCAACCACAGCGCCAGCCCGATAATCAGGAATAGGTAAAAATAATAGAGGGGAAAGATCCTGAGAAAACGCCTGCCGTAAAATTTTACGAAATAGTCCTTAATGGATAAGTTTTGTTTCATGCGCAGCAGAATACCCGTGATCAGGTATCCGGAGAGCACAAAGAAAAGTTGAACCCCCATCCAGCCAAAGGGAAGATACTTGGCATGAAACCCAAACACGATCAGAAATGCAACAGCGCGCAATCCATCTAAGCCAGCGATCATGCGAAAGAACCTTCATTACTGAGATAATCGTTCAAATTGAAAAAGCAGAGTATCCTGCCCACACCCCCACTAGTATACATAAAAAAAACAGGCGCATCCAATGGGATGTGCCTGTTTCAACAAGTTCCTTTTTATTTATGCCGAAGCAGACTGACCGTATAACTGGTGCCTGAGAGAATCAATGTCTTTTCGGACACGTCCTTCACCATTCTCATATTGACTTTTGATCTTATCAATGGCAGACATTACAGTGGAATGATCGCGCCCGCCGAGCACTTCTCCAATTTGCGGGAAGGAGATCTTCGCTTCTTCACGCAGGAGATACATGGCCACCTGACGGGGATGGGCAACATCCTTGGTGCGGTCACGGCCCAGCAGCTTTTCAATGGGCAGTTTATAGTAATCAGCCACCTGCGAGACGATCTCATCGGGTTCGATGTCGCCGCGGGAGGGCATCAGGTCGGCGAGGGCTACTTCCACGAGATTGGGTGTGAGAGAGGAGCCGCTCAGGTCCGCGAAGGCAATGATGCGGTTCAAAGCGCCTTCCAATTCGCGGATGTTGGACTGCACACGTTTGGCGATGCTTTCCAAAATCTCATCTGAGATCTGGCGACCCGTCCGCTCGGCTTTGGAGCGCAAGATCGCGAGGCGGGTTTCAAGGTCGGGAGCTTGAATGTCGGCGGTTAAGCCCCACTCAAAGCGGGAACGCAGACGTTCTTCCAAGGTCATTAATGACTTGGGAGGGCGGTCAGACGAAACGATGATCTGTTTGTCTTGCCCATGCAGGGTGTTGAAGGTGTGGAAGAATTCTTCCTGTGTCGATTCTTTGCCAGCAATAAATTGGATATCGTCCACGAGCAAAACATCGGCAGAACGGTATTTTTCGCGGAAGGCTTGCGTGGTGTGGGTACGAATGGCGGTGATCATGTCATTCGTGAATTCTTCAGAGGAAACATACAGGACGTTCAATCCGCTGGCGTGACAGGCGTTACCGATGGCATGCAGCAGATGGGTTTTGCCGAGCCCTACGCCTCCATACAGGAAAAGGGGGTTGTATGCTCTTGCAGGTTTATCTGCCACAGCCTGACAAGCGGCATGTGCAAGGCGATTGCCTGAGCCGACCACATAGGTGTCAAACGTGTAACGCGGATTTAACGTCACATGGCGGGGTTTTGGTTCAGGGGCGGTGATCTCTATCGAAGCAGGAGCAGGTTCAACGTCAGTGGTCGAAGCGTTTTCATCCGTTTGGGAAACAATGAATTGAACAGAAACCTTGGAATTC
>VGOX01000460.1 GCA_016875755.1 Chloroflexota bacterium | reverse complement strand
GAGCAACAAGAGCAGAAATATATATTGGACTGCGTCTGGAAAACTCTTTTGAATGAAATCCGTTTTTGAGAAGCAGGAGAAAAAGCGCGGCCTCTGCGCCAAGGAAAACAAGAAGCCAAAGCAGCGGACTCATCCGCTCGTAGTATGGCATGAGTCTCTCAGGGTTGAGATAACGCAGAAGAAACAGAAGCAGGCTCGAGGTCAGTGCAAGAAGCGCAGCTGCCGTAATGAGTGGCGTACCAGCGAAGCGGCCAAAACGGGAATGGTCGCGGCGGGCAATGAATCCGAAATATATCCCTGTCAGGAAGATAAGGCTGAACACCCCAAACAAAGCCAGCCGCGCAAACGACAGCCCTTCAGATGGAAGGGAGAGCAGTGTAAGCGCCGAGAGCAGGGACTGAAAAGCCGCGGCAAAGAAAAACCCCGGCCAGAATTTCGAAAAGACTTCGGAAGTCTTTGAATGTATTTGAGGATTCATGTGATTTTACAGGAGACCTCCGACGTCTCTTAGAACTGAAAGCCTGTGCGTACAGGCACGATCTTGTATGAATAATTTTTTACATACCCAAAGAGTCGATCTTGCAACTGCGCCCAATCTGTAGAGGCGAGTATCTGGCGTGCATGATTAGCATCGGTGGCAAGTAAGCCCACCTGGATCTGCGGATAGGAGCCATACAGGGTGGCCCATGCCTCGGAGGGCTGCAAACCAAGCCGCTGCACTCCGGGCACAAACTCACCGATGATGAATTCAAAATATTCCTGATCGCGTTCCGCCGCGATGTCCCAGGTCATAATCACTTTGACGGACATGCTATCCTTTTTGGTAATCCAACACGACGACTTTTGTTTCCTGCGGCAAGCCCGAGCGGGTGATCTTCAGGGATGGTTGGGACTCCACTTTACCAAGACCCATTTCCTTAAGAAATTTACTCAGGGCTTCGAGCTTCACTTTCGAGTCATCTGTAGCGTAGTGCATGGGGATGACAATGTTCGGTTCGATCAGGCTGACAACTTCCGCTGCTTTGGCAGCGTTGAGGCTGCTCCCGCCTCCCACTGGGACGAGGAGCACGTTCACTGTTCCCAGAGCTTCCACTTCGCTTTGAGAGGGGACTTCCTGCAAATCGCCCAAATGGGCGACGGTTATGCCATCATAATCAAACACATACAACGTATTGCGGGTCTTTTCCTTGCTTTTCTTGCCGCCGCCAGTCTGCACAGCGGTGATGAACACGCTGCCGATCTCAAATTCACCCGCGCCAGTCAAGGCATGGGTGGAGCCTTTCACTGCATCTGTGTTGTTATGACCAGGCGCTTCATGACTGACGGTAACGATCTCCGCTTTGAGTTTGAGCGCATCATAACCAACAACTTTGTGGTCAAATGGGTCCGTGACAACAGTTGCAAAATTGCGTTCGGTCAAGCGAAAACAGGAATGTCCGTACCAGGTAATTTCCATATAAAAATAAGCCTCCGAAGGGCTATTATACCTGATGAGTACAAAGGAATTAGATCTGCAGCTTTCCAATTTCAGGCTTGTATCCCCGCCCAATTTGACGTATTCTCTTTAATAAGGTTAAGGAGCCGCTCAACATGGGCACCCCATTTTATAACTGCCATATTCACACATTTACTGCCGAACACGTTCTCCCAGACATCTTTCTGTTCCGTTGGCTGGTCAGAGCCATGCGCAAGCCGTGGCTGAGAAAAATCCTCATTTGGCTGGTTGGCGGCCTGCTGCGCATGAACAAGGATTCCATCCGATTAACGGGGCGTTTCCTTGCACGCGGTTCGTTTGAAAACCAGGAATATAGTTTCAATCATATCTATAATCAGTACCCTGAAAACGCCCGGTTTATCGTACTTCCGATGGATTTCGAGTTTATGGGTATCTCCAGAAGACCAATACGTCCCTATGAAGACCAGCTCAAGGAATTAGCAAACCTGCGTGACAAAAACAAACAAAATCTGATCCCCTTCTGCGCCGTTGATCCGCGCCGCCCGAATGTGGTGGAGGAATTCAAGCGCTGGCATCGTGAATACAATATAAATGGGGTAAAGATCTATCCCAATTTAGGATATTATCCGCACGACCCTGTATTGATGGAAGTATACGAATATTGTGAAAAGGAAAAACTCCCAGTTCTGGCACATTGCTCCCCGGGCGGCATCCGAAAATTCGGTTTGTCATTGGAAGAGGCGAAAGAGTTCGCCCACCCTTAAAATTACAGAAAGATTCTTGAGCAATTCCCGAAACTTAATTTTTGTCTGGCGCATTTCGGCGGCGCGGAAGAATGGGAGCGGCACCTTATTGGGGAAGTCCCGCGCGCCGGTGGTAACCCAACCTGGCTGAGCGTCATTACGGATATGATCCGCTCGAAATATTATCCCAACCTTTTTACCGATGTATCCTACACCTTGTTTGTGGAAATGCCCTCCTATCGTCCATTTAATTACTTCAACTTCCTAGAGCCTGTATGCAAAATCAGAAAAGAGGAAAAGAGAGGCGATTGTTATCATGGCAGAGAAATTGGCAGCCCGTTTCTCATAACGAGTGGCGATGCGTCGGAATTGCTTAAGACGATTGATAAGGCGTTCGATAACATTGCGTTTGCGATAAAGTGATTTTTCAAAAGAGCCTCTGCGACGTTCGTTACTCCGGCGAGCAATGGTACACCGAACATGCTTTTTATGAAGATAGGTACGAAAGACTTGGCTGGTGTAGCCTTTGTCTGCCACCAAACGCTGCGGTCGCAAACGCATTTGTCCTGACCTTCTGCGAATGGCACCTGTCTC
>VGOX01000459.1 GCA_016875755.1 Chloroflexota bacterium | reverse complement strand
AACAAAAATGGGCTACTTTTCGTTTATAAAGTGGTCCCCTTTTCGTTAATAATTTTAATGTCGGTTCTTTCAAAGTGGGTACTTTTTCGTTAATAAAATGGGCACTTTTTCGCTTGTAAAAAACACAGTCAGCCCGCGGCGATAGGGTTTTTCGACAGTTTCGTTGGGCTTATCATAATGGAGGTCTTAAGATGCGAATATCATGGCACACTTCATGGTTTGTCTGCGTCGTGCTCTTGGTCATGCTGAGCAGTTGCAGCATGCTCCGCTCGGATGAATCACTACTTCGTGATGAGTTCAAAATTCCTGTCGGGGCGGAATTAGTCACCTACACAGCGCTCCCTGAGAAAGCAGGATGGTTTGGGCGCGAGGGATTGAAGATCGATATCACCTTTCAACTCACCGATGGTGAGTTCAACGAATATGTGGCGCGTGCCACTGCTTCTGCGAATTGGAAACCTCTTCCAATTCCTGAAGAATTTCTTCGTAGGATGGCTGCGATCGAGACAGTGAAAAAATCACGAATCCAGTCGTATCAAATGAGAGGCGAGGTGCCTCCACCAGAAGGATCGGTATATAATCCAACTGAACAACAGATGCTTGAGTCTTTCATCAATTCGCTCCCGCCTCAGCCGGCCGAAGGACTGTTTCAGATTCACACAGCGGGCACCGACATCATGCATGCACCAAAATCCGTATATGAAACGTCTGACCGTGATCTGAATGACTTTATGCTCATTATGTTAGACAATCACCAGAAACAGATCATCATCAAGGTCAGCACGAGTTACTGAGGAACGGCCTCTTGGCCGCGCAATGGAACTTCGGAGAATAGCCCAACAACCAGTTGCATCGGACCGTCCGCTACGCAGCCAGATGCCAGTTATGCGAAGCGTTAGATGGACGCCTACGACGATAGAGAAAGAGGAATACATGAACTTAGAAAAACTAAGCATTATACAAATTAAGAAAGCTGCTATTATATTTGCAAGAGCCATGATGAATGATGATTTGCACGTTTTCTTTTTCCCTGATAAAGCATCGCGATTTGAAAAATTGAAATCTCTATATGAGTATAAGTTAAATATTCAATATAGAAATTGCTTTGCTACATCAGTGAACTTAGAAGGTTTTGCTATATGGGAAGCCCCTGGGGAACAGCATAATGGATTAAGTCTTAGAGATGTTCTTTTTGGATTTAAACTCTTTTGGCATTGCGGAATTTCGCCACTATTAAAGATGGTAAAGTATCAGATTTGGGCTTCAAGAACTCGAGATGAACTAATGGAACAGCCATATTGGTATCTTGATGTTATTGTTGTGAATCCTGAGCATCAAGGCAAAGGCTTTGCAAGTCAACTGATTAAACCAATATTACTAGAGGCAGAAAAAAATCATCAAGCGGTATATTTAGAGACTCAGAACAAGAAAAATATTCAGATATATGAGAAATACGGATTTATATTAATAAAAGAAATCAAACTTCCTCGTACGGACATTATTCAATATTGCATGAAGAAAAATGTCATCTAACAAATGCTTCAACCTGACTAGGCTATTGCCACGATTCTTGCCGAGGATCGATGCGACGACAAGCAAGAATCGCGCCAATTTACTCTTCGCAGGTTAAGCAAATGTTAGATTGACACCTTAACCTCTCCCGTGCGGACCGAGTCGTATATACGGGTATAAGTTCCGACCCACATTGAACCACATTTAATACATACCACACCCTGCCATAAACGATCATGCCGCACTGCTCTACTTAGGAGTGCGTACTTAATGGAAAAAACGCCCTGATAATCCACTCTCTTTTGAGGGATTGTCAAGGCGTTATTCTTTTTATTGTCTACTCACTACAGTCGAGCTACGATTTCACCACCATTCGGAAAGTCCAGTAGTTTTTTTCTCACTTCCTGATCCATGGTCTTGGCTCGAAACTCCACCTGAATGTCCCGCTTGCCATTGATCCTCGCTTCTGCTACAAGTTCATCCACCAGTTGCTTTTTCAACAAAAAGACACGATGCTGCTCTTCAGGAGTCTTGGGGATAGCCTTATTCAACTCTGCGATCCCTGCCTGAAGGTCTATCACATACCCCTTGACCTTTTCTTCCCAATCCAACCTGACATAGGTGTCCATCTCTTGTTCCAGGGCTGTTAGCCTGCGATGCAATCGTTCTTCTACTGCATACAATTTACGCATCCGCGCATCAAATACAGCATCCGCCCTCATTTTTATGCGGGCTTCAGTGATTACTTGCTGGCGTTTGTTGGACTCTTTTTCCAGTTCCTCAAGAATCTGCCCTCGATCTTTTTGTAGGCGCTCATACCTTTGCTTGAGTTGCTTGACTAGGTCTTGGGCTTGCGCATGCAGGAATTCCGGGTTCATGACGAATTCATACAATTTCTCCCAGACCTGTGTTTCTGCTCGTTTGGCACTCACGGATTTGGGACATTCCGGCGGTCTGAGTTCTTTATGGGGTTGTGGGCAGAAATAGGTATTGATCGGGGTTTTGCGCTCCACCCATTCTCCCTTGCGGCTGTTACGGTGGGTTGCGGTGCGTGCCCGCCAGGTCAGGTTGCAGGAACAATTTAGATGCCCAGATAGCAGGTATTCATTTTGCCTGCGGTGTTTTGGGTGGGTTTTGTTTTCTTCTCTCATTTTCACAAACAATTCATGAGTCCTCTGCAAGAAGCCGTTCATTAATAGCCAAAACTTGGGCTGAAAACCAGCCGGGAGCGTAGCCAGCGCGCCGAAAAAACGAAAAAAGAAACCACGGCGGCGGGTGCTGCGTCG
>VGOX01000458.1 GCA_016875755.1 Chloroflexota bacterium | reverse complement strand
AAGTAAAAAAGGAGAAAAAACGCAACTGCCGCGGTTGCGACTGCGCTCAAAAGGGTGACTTCAACAGCCATTAGATTTGCGATGCTAAATGGCTTGTCTGTTGGCGGCAGGGTTTTTGTCTGCCACTTGAAGGCGGGTGCGATCTCTTTGTAGTGTTTGATGTAAAAATCCTTGATCGTATTCATCGCCTGCGCAGATTCGTGCCAGGCAGCACGCAGACGGGCAAGCTGTGCAAGTGTCAGCGCACCAAGAATTGTCAGCATCAGGAACAAGCCTGCGAATGCGAGCGAAGCGCCCCGCAAACTATCTTCCGAAAGAATTGTCCCAGGGATGGCGGCTGCGAGCGAACCGATCGTCACTAAAAAGAATGAAGTCACCCTTGAGCGGTCTTCGTTGGATTGGAAGACCGTGTTGGCGATGTAATCATATTCGGCTCTTAAGATTTCATCGGTGTTGAGTTTTGGTTTTGGCGGCATGGCATCTCCTTCTTTATTTCTTGATGAAGTGCGCAAAGTAGTTCACATCCTCGACCCCTTCGACCACTTTGAACGTGCGCATGAACGGATTATAGATCAGTCTCGAAAGCCGCGCAAATTCCAAACCCGCTTCACGTGCCCATCCCTTCAACTCCGACGGGCGGATGAGCATGGAATAGGTGTGCGAGCCGCGCGGCAGCAGGCGCAAAATATATTCCCCGCCGATGATGGCGAAAAGGAATGCCTTGGGTGTGCGGTTGATGGTGGAGAAGAAGGCATGTCCGCCGGGCTTCAACGCCTGCGCGCACGCTGCCACCACCTTCGATGGGTCGGGCACATGCTCCAGCATTTCCATACAGACGACCGCATCGAACGTCCCTGCCTGTTTTTCGGCGAACTCGTGGATGCTTTCATAACGATATTCGATGTGCAGACCTTCGTTTTGCGCGTGCTGTTTTGCGACGTGGAGCGACGCTTCAGACAAGTCCAAGCCCGTTACTTGCGCCCCGGCTTTTGCCAACACCTCAGCAAGAATTCCGCCCCCACAGCCGACATCCAAAATTTTTGGGTTGGGTGTGGAGAGCTTTTCCATGATGAACTTTGTGCGCAGCGGGTTGATGGTGTGCAGCGTGCCCAGCTCTCCTTTTGTGTCCCACCAAATGGAAGCGATCTTGTCGAACTTTTCAATTTCTTCTTTGTCCGCGTTGATTGTCTTTTCCATCCAACTTCCTTTGAATAAAAAAACACACCCGCCGCTGGATTGCGATACGGGTGTGTTCGTGGTGATTAAAATTACGCTTCAAACGCCCATTCACCCTGACGCATAACAGGTTCGTGTTTGCCGTCTTTAGTGATGCCGTCAATATCCATTTGCGGAGAGCCGATCATGAAATCGACATGGTTGAGGCTGACGTTGCCTCCAGCGGCGTTGAATTCTTCGTCGTTCAACTCAGTTCCACCTGCGAGGGTGAAGCGGTAGGCGCGTCCAATCGCGATGTGACAGGAAGCGTTCTCGTCGAAGAGGGTGTTGTAGAAGAGATGTCCGCGTTTGCCGATGGGGGAGGAGGCAGGGACGAGCGCCACTTCACCGAGGCGGTGGGAGCCTTCGTCGGTCTCCACCAATTTTTGCAGGGCGGCTTCGCCCTTCTTTGCGGTGACTTTGGTGATGCGCCCGTTCTCAAAGTGGACTTGGAAATCTTCAATGAGTGTGCCGCCATAGGAGAGTGGGAAGGTTGGGGAGATCACGCCATCGGCGCGGTTGCGGTCGGGCAGGGTGAAGACTTCTTCGGTGGGCATGTTGGCGGTGAAAGCGATGCCGTTCTGCGCCATCGATTGCGCACTGATCCACAAATGACCGTTCGGCAAGCCGAGGGTGAAATCGGTGCCAGGTCCTTTATAGTGCAAGCCTGTATATTGTTTGGACTGTAGGTACAACGCGCGTTTGCGCAAAGTGACAATGTGATTTTCCCACGCGGCGATCGGGTCAGGCTGGTCGATGCGCGTGGTTTCGAAAATGGCTTGCCAGAGTTTTTCCTGCGCTTTTTCAACGGGTAGGTCGGGGAAAATTTTCTGCGCCCACGCGTCACCTGCGGCGGCGACCACGCACCAGTTGATGGCATTGGTGGTCACTTTTTCGCTGACGGGGCTCCAGTTTTCGAGGTGGACGCGCTGCATCTTTCCAACGAAGTCTGAGTCCAGCCCGCCAAGCAGATCAGGGTTGGAGCCTGCGATGGAAAGCAGGGCATCGCCGTTTTCGATCATGTCTTTGATGGCTTCAATTTGCCATTTGGGGTACGCATCGAACGAGTCGCGCGGGGCGTTTTGCACGCGTAGGCGCAACATTTCTTCATCTGCGAAGATGGCGTCAACATATCTTGCGCCGACGGCATAGGCTGCTTTAGCGATCTCGCGCACCAGCGGCGCAAATTGATTTGGCACGCCGCGCGTGGCTCCCAACGTGATGATAAGGCGCTGTCCAGCACGGATGTTTAAACCAACTTTTACAATGGCTTCGGCGTATTTCGCCAGCATTTCCTGATGGGTTTTTGCTGTCATAGTTCCTCGATAAATGAGATTGCTCCAAGTATAGCATGGACGTTACCATTGCGTCTCGCCGTTTTCATTGCAAAAACAGGATGATGAAAAAAAACGCATTTTTGACCATGCTGGGTATATACTTGGGCAATCCATCCTAAAAAAGAGGAAAATGCCCATGATCACCATTGAAAAAGTGGACACTGAAAATAAAAAACAGGTCAGGCGTTTTGTTGAACTTCCGTTTCGTATTTATGCAGATTGCCCGCAATGGGTTCCGCCCTTGAATGTAGATGC
>VGOX01000457.1 GCA_016875755.1 Chloroflexota bacterium | reverse complement strand
TGACCCTTTATGGTTATGCTTTCTTCAACCGCTTCACAAACATCTCACTCAACTCACGGCTGGACTCTTGCAAATCCACCGCTTTCGGGTCGAAGACCCATTGCAGCATGATTCCATCAATCGCACCTTGAATCACCGAAGCCATGCTCTGCTCATCGAACTTGCCAAATTCCTTTTGCTCCACGCCAATGCGGAAGATCTTCTTGAGATGAGCACGGCACGGGTCATACGCCGAATCGCTGAAGGCTTTCTTCTCTTCAGGTGACGTAAAACTACCCCACAAGTCCACCAGCGCCACGAACTGCGAACGGTTCTGCGAGATGTACTCGAAACTGGATTCGATGTACACGCGCAGTTTGGCACTGCCTTTCGTTTCTTCTTCAACACGTCCGCGAATGTAGGCACCCTGTCGATTCAAGATGGTGTGAATGGCAGAAGTAATCAAATCATGCTTGCCGTTGAAGTGATAGGCGATCAGTCCCTTGGTGATTCCCAGACTCTTGGCGATCTCCGCAAAGGACGTTTGGGTATAGCCTTGCTCGGCAATGGTCTGCAACGCCGCATCGATGATCTGTTTGCGGCGGGCTTCTTCAATGAAGGTCTTCTTCTCTTCTACAGGTTTACTTTTGGCTGGCATAGTTGTTATCCTTTCACCATTCCACTATGAGTTTGGGCACGGAACGGAATTCATGCCCGCGTGGCGCGGAAGGGTGAGTTGATTTTAAGTGCAAATGCGGCAAACGCTCGAATAACACACGCAAGCCGATCTCACCTTCCAAACGCGCCAACGACGCACCGAGGCAATGATGTCGTCCGCGGGCGAAGGCTAGATGGTGAGACGCATTCGCTCGGTGAATGTCGAAGCGGTCAGGCTCGGTAAAAAATTCGGGGTCGCGGTTGGCGGCTCCCAACATGCATTGAACGGTATCGCCCACTGCAAAATCCACGCCGCGGACGGTGATGGGCTGGGTCACATGGCGGGTGGCGGTCTGCACAGGAGATTCCCAGCGCAGGGTCTCTTCCACTGCGGACTTCATCAACTTGGCGGGGTCGCGTTTCACTTCGTCGAACTGGTCGGGATGATTGAGCAACGCCCAAACCGTGTTCGAGAACATGGCGGCGGTTGTTTCCAACCCGCCGAAGATAATGACGAAAATATTCGAAATGATCTCGCGCTTGCTCAAGTTTGTATTCGGGTCATGGATGAGATGACTGAGCAGGCTGTCATCAGGCTCAACGCGTAGGCGAGCGATGTGCTCCGCAAGTTGTGCGCCAAACTCCTTCGCCGTTCGTTGACCACGCTCCCGCACCGCAGGGTCGTGACGGAAGTTGCTCAACGCGGCGGCGAAGTCATCGTACCAGTGACGCAGTTGAGGGAAGTCCACGATGGGAACGCCGAGCGAAGCGGCGACAGCGTACAACGCCATCGGGTCGGAGAAGGATTTGACCAAGTCCGTTTCTTTGTCTGCGATGAAACTATCGATCAATTCATTCGCTTTTTGTTCAATGAAAGCAGAAGATGACGCTCGCACTGCCTTCGGTACATACGCTCCCGCGAACGGACTTCGCATCCGCTGGTGCAGCTCTCCTTCAGTGGAGAGCATCATTGTCCCAAAGGTATCATCCAAAAGCGAATGCGGTGATTGGACAGTGAAGGCGTCCATGTTATCGAGCACGGCAACCACATCATCACGCCGAGTCACGTACCAGAGATTCACTTCGGGAACCCAGGTGACAGGCTCACGGTCAAGCAAGAGGCGGTAGTGCGGGTACGGGTCAATGCTCAATGAGTCGAGAGTCAATGTTGAGCCGAGAGGGAAGCGGATGGAATCAGTCATGGGCAAGCATTTTCGCAACGATCTCTTTGAACACTTTCGCCGCCACCATTTCAGTGACCCCCGAAACATCTTGTGTTGGATTTAATTCCACAACATCCGCGCCGATGATGTTTGCATGGAGCGACTGAATCACGCTCAACGCTTCGCGTGTGGACAGCCCGCCAGGTTCGCGGTGCGAAATGCCAGGCGCGAAAGCGGGGTCGAGACAATCCATGTCGAAGGTGATGTAAAGCGGCGAGTCGAAGTGCAGGTCGAAGACATCGCGCCAATGCTGCATGGTCAACACTTCCACGCCGAAGCGTTTGGCTTGCTCGCGCTGATGTCCGTTGATGGTACGAATGCCCACTTGCACGAGCCGCTTTGCCACACCCGCTTCCATGATCCGTGCAAAGGGACTGGCGTGCGAATGCGGATTGCCTTCAAAATCATCGTACAGATCGGGGTGCGCGTCGAAGTGCAAGATGGTGAGATTGGGATGATTCTTCGCCGCGGCTTTTACCAGCGGATAGGTGACGGAGTGGTCGCCGCCAAATGCCATGACCTTCAACCCCGCTTCATATAATTGACCTGCGGCTTGCTCGGTCTCTATGGGCATTCTCTCCGCTGATGGTGTGATATCGCCCATGTCTGCAAAGAGTCCGTCCGCGCCGAGATAGGTTTCGTTCTCTGTCCACAGGTTGGACGAGTCGCAAAAGAAGGCTTCACGGATTCTCTGCGGCGCCAATGCCGAGCCGCGTTTATAAGATGAGTTTTCATCGAACGCCACGCCGAGTAATCCAATGCGGGCGGGAGTAGGGAAGGGAGGGAAGGTGGGCATAAGTTCCTTTTTTGTAAATGGTAAATGGTAATCTAGCGACCTGACAGTTTCACAAAAGCATATTGATCGGCACGAAAAAGCAGGTAAAGTTGTTTTGCGACAAACCACTTTTCCGGAGCCGACTCATGCCGATCAACGAGACCTATCGTACTTGGATT
>VGOX01000456.1 GCA_016875755.1 Chloroflexota bacterium | reverse complement strand
TCCGCATGCCTTTTCACAAGTGGCGCAGGTGTGATTATTGGAAGTTGCATCGGCTTTTTCCAGCGAACAGAATTTGCTCAGGGTATCACGTTTATCTAGAAAACGCTAAAATACAACTATCGAGTTCAATATTTTCTATCGTTGTACACCGATCCTTGCGGGGGATATTCCTGAAAACGGGCAGGAGCAATACGAGATCCTTTCAGCACTGGCGCAGAGAACACGCAAATTATTCCCCTACTTGAAAGTTGAATTTTGTCCAACCCTTACAGATGCGCGGCCGTATCTCGATAACGGCTGGAGCGCAATGCCTGAATACACCCATACATGGGACCTCCGCGACCTGAACGCCATTCTAAAAGGCATGCACCGGAAGCAGACGTATGTCAACAAAGCACAGGACATGTACGATTTCGCCACAGAATATGGTGATGAGATCATCAATGATTTTTTACGGCTCTATATCGAGACCATGAAAAAAAATACGATTGGGAACCGCCCAAGGGCTGGAGAAAAGATTTTTCACGAAAAACCAGATGGCTTGCCGAACGGGACCTTCTTCGTCCATTTACATGCCACTTCAAAAACACTGGGGAATTGGTTGGAATCGCCCTCTACATCCTCAGCCGAGAAAATCGCACCGCTTATTACTGGCTCATCGGCTACGACCACAAACTCAACAGCAAGGAGGAGTTTCCGCCAGCCATTCATTACCATGCCGCCAAAAGCCTTGCTGGCGAATTCGACACGATCGATTTTGGAGAAGGCGGCAACCCCAGCCTCTTCGCTTTCAAAGACTCACTTGGAACAGATTCCGTCCCGTATTGGGTGCTGACAACAGGCGATTCATCACCTCTAAAAAAAGCATACAGAGCGTTGAAAAAAATCCGTGAAAAAATTCTACCGTAGGGAGACTTATGAATACCATCCGAGAATTGAACACCGCACAGAGCACGAAAAATGGGACGAGTTCATTACCAATTCCCCACAGGGCACACTCTTCCATAAACTTGAGTGGAACCAAATGCTCGTCGAAACAGACCCAAAAATAGAGGGATTTCTACCATTGGTTTATATGGTTAAGAAAGACAACATCCTTGCAGCCATGATCGTCCCTTACCATCACACCGCCAAAACCTGTATTTCGGAATACCCATTTTTTGGCTATGTTTCACCCCTGCTCGCAGAAGAGACCAACTATACAAACCCTCATCATAAACATGGCGTCTACTCCATCCTGGTTGAATTGACGCGCAAGATGCTCGAACGAATTCCACGCATCCGACTCGACAACCCGCCAGACATGTGGGACATCCGTGCCCTCACTCACAACTCATGGGAAGTTCAGCCCAAATACACCCACATTCTTCACGCCAAAGACGACGTTTGGCAAAAAATATCCCCAGACCTGCAAGCTGTGATCCGACATGGTCAGGACACCTATCAACTTCAAACAGAGTCAAACGCAAATTGGGATGAAGAATTCGCTTCACTTAACCCGCAAATTGATTCGGTGATTCTGAAAAAGCGCCTCAACTGGATGCGCTCCACGAGCACAGGCCGCCTCTTCACGTTGACCAACTCACATGGACAAGTCGTCGCATTTACGCTGGCAATGTTCAGCCAACCCGATGGCCGTGCCTATTTATGGGGAACCAGCTGCAAGGGAAAAAGAAGTGAATCTGAAATTCTGCCCACCCTCTTATGGGAAGTCTGCTCTACGATCAAGAATGACCATTCACGCATCGACCTTGGAGATTCAAATAACTTTCAAATAAGCCATATAAAAGACAACCTTGGCGCAAAACTCACGCCAAGGTTTGTTACCCGCTATCGAAACAATTAATATCCGTTACTCGTTGGGCACACCCACAAAGATCACCCCATCCCGCACATGCACAGGGTAGGCAGGGATATCCACCACGGCAGGCATGGAAACCACCTGCCCCGTGCGAATGTCAAACTCCGCACCGTGACGGGGACAGACGACATTGAAACCTTCCAGCATCCCATCCCCCAACGGACCATCGTCGTGCGTGCAGACATCGCCGATGGCAAAATACTGCCCCGCCAAATTGAAGATCACGATCGGCTTATCGCCGAGGTCAACAAACAAACGCTCTCCATTCGGCAGATCTGAAATGGGAGCGATTTCTGAAAACTCTACTTTGGATTCATCAAACGTTGTGTAATTGAACATTGTTTTTCCCGACCGTGTACTTTCCACGGTCTATCGTTATTTATTCCACTAGATCATCACTGGCTTCGCCCAGCCCGTACGCACCCGCTTTCAATACTTTGAGCGAAAGCAAGGCGCACTTCAAACGCACGGGACCAAGGTCAATGCCAAGCATATCCAACACATCCTGCTTGTTGAGTTTTTTTACTTCCTCCAACGGTTTGCCGATGATGCTTTCCATCAACAGGTCAGCGGAGGCTTGCGAAATGGCACATCCGTGACCATCAAACATGGCTTCAGTCACGACCCCGGTGATGTCTACACGCAAGTCAATTTGGATGTGGTCACCGCACAGCGGATTGTTATCCGCAAATGAAAAATCATGTGGATCCAACTTCCCGCGATGTGACGGGTTTTTGTAATGCTCGATGATAACTTCGCGATATAGATCGTCCATAGTACTCCCAATGTTATTGCGAGCGACGCGAAGCAATCTCCTTCTAATATGGGGATTGCTTCGGCGGGAAAACGCCGCCTCGCAATGACATAATTATCCAAACATTTCCTTCACTTTATACAACCCCTTCACCAGCAAATCCACTTCATCCTTCGTTGAATACAAATAGAACGAAGCGCG
>VGOX01000455.1 GCA_016875755.1 Chloroflexota bacterium | reverse complement strand
TCAATGCGGGTTGTTGGTGTTTGGTGTTTTTTCTGAACATGCGTTGATTGTATTAAATTTTTTCGGTTTTGACGAGGGTTGCTACCCTTTTTGCAGTGGAGTCATTGAAGATATTCGTTGAACAACTCTCTGAATTGATCTTCGGATACATACCCGATCAATTTTCGGAGCACATTGCCATTTGCATCTAAAAGATAAAACTCAGGTTGATAGTAGAAACCCAGCTCGCTTTTGAAGATTTCGGTGCGGGGATCATCGGCATCAAGATATGAAAACTTGACCTTACCCCAGTATTCCACTTCGAGTCCATGAACCATGGACGCCATTGAACGGCAGGTACCTCAGGTGAAGCGGAAGAATTCAACCAACTGCAACCCGCCCGACGCCAAACTGACCGTGGAAGGGTCGGTGGCATGGAGGTCAGGTCCGCGGGAGGTGGGGACGGCTTGCACGTCAACCACTTGGGTTGGGGCAGCAACAGCCGCTTCCGGTGCGGTTGTGTCAGCGGGGGCTGCAACAGGGGCAATTTCTGTTGCAGAGGGGGCGGGGAGGATGGTCTCTGCCGGGGCGCAGGATGCTGCCACCACAACAATGACCAGTCCCACAGTCCAAAATAAGAGGCGGGATTTCATCATAATTCTCCTTTTTATGGTTAAAGGATACCTTTCTTTTGGGTTCTCTTACATTCAACTTATCCAATTCTTAAGCGGATGGATGTCATATCGAAAAACCGCCGCTTTACTTTGACGAGGGTATCATCCTACGCTATACTTGATTTGTAGATTGTCTCACAAATATCAAAAGGAGAACTCCTATGGCAGATTTCAAACTCACGTATGCAACCATGTTCAACCCGCCCGATGAATTACACACAGGTTTCGATAATGCAGTGGAAACCCTGAAGAAGAACATGGGCAAGGAATATGGCATGTATATCAACGGCAAGGAAGTGTTTGCCGATGAAAAACTGGAAGACCGTTCACCTGTCAACACCGATTGGGTGCTGGCAAAGATGCAAAAAGGCAACGCCTCTCACGCCCAACAGGCAATGGCGGCGGCACGGGCTGCCTTCCCCGCATGGAGCCACACCCCGTGGCAGAAACGCGTGGAACTGCTGCGCAAAGCGGCTTCGTTGATCGAACAACGCATTTTCGAACTCGGCGCGGCAATGGCGCTTGAAGTCGGCAAGAACCGCATGGAGTCTTTGGGTGACGTGCAGGAAACTGCCGACCTCATCTATTATTCCTGCTATCAAATGGAAAAAAATGAAGGCTTTATCGTTGAGATGGGCAAAGACCCGCTCGTTGGCTATGAAGCCCGCAACGTATCTGTTCTGCGCCCCTATGGCGTGTGGCTGATCGTTTCTCCGTTCAACTTTCCGCATGCGCTTACAGGCGGTCCGATGGGCGCGGCGCTCGTCACTGGCAACACCGTTGTCGTGAAACCCGCCACCGACACCGCATGGATCGTGCGCTTGTTGATCGACTGTTTCCGCGATGCAGGTCTTCCTGATGGCGTAGTGAACTTCGTCACGGGTCCTGGCTCCACATTGGGTCAGGCACTGGTGGACAGCCCCGAAGTGGACGGCGTGACCTTCACCGGCTCCTTCGATGTCGGCATGAAAATGTTCCAGGATTTTGGCAAACGTGATTACGTACGCCCGATCATTTTGGAACTCGGCGGAAAGAATCCTGTCATCGTTTCAAAGAATGCGGATCTGGAACGCGCCACGATCGGTATCATCCGCTCTGCATTTGGTTTGCAGGGACAGAAATGCTCCGCCGCTTCACGCGTGCTCGTAGAGGAATCTGTCTACGATGAGTTGGTCAGCCGTTTGAAAGAAGCCGCCGAAAAACTGGCAATCGGCGACCCAACCGACAAAGCCACCTACAACGGACCTGTCGTCAATAAATCCTCCTACAAAGAGTTTCAGGATTTCTGCGCCGAAGTCAAGCAAGGCGGCGGTAAATTCCTCGTCGGCGGAAACGTCAAGACGGGCGGCATGTACGACAAAGGCTATTTCTGCAAAAGCACCTTTGTGGTTGACCTGCCCTTCGAGCACCGCCTGTGGAAGCATGAAATGTTCCTGCCCATCACCACCATCGGCAAGGTGAAGAACCTCGACGAAGCCATGGCAATCGCAAATGATGTAAACTACGGTCTGACTGCGGGCTTCTACGGCTCAGCAGAAGAAGCGGAATGGTTCTTCGACAAGATCGAAGCAGGCGTCACCTATGCCAACCGTCCGCAAGGCGCAACGACTGGGGCGTGGCCTGGCTTCCAACCGTTCGGCGGCTGGAAGGGTTCAGGCTCCAGCGGCAAGAACGCTGGCGGTCATTACTACCTGCACCTATACATGCACGAGCAGATCCGCACCATCATCAAATAAACGTACAGCTTTGAAAAGCCCCTTTCTCATTGAGGAAGGGGCTTTTCATTGAGGAAAAAAAAGCCTTTGGTAAAATACTGTCATGGAAAACGAAGACCCCTTAATCGTACGTGTAGGTACATTTTTCATGGTTGTTGGCGCCGGAGCCTTTCTGCTCTTTGTCATGTCGGATATTGCTGAACAAGTTGATTTCGACTACCTCTTCATTGCCATGCTGCTCATCGGCATTGGCTGGACTTTCCGCCGCAAGAAAGCGCCACCTCCGCCAGCAGACAGATTTTCCTGGGTAAAAGGCCGTTTTGGTAAAAATAAAAAAGGAAAAGGCGGAAACACCCTACCGCCAAACGAAGAAACATAAGATGGCAAAACTAATTTCTCTCAAAAAAGCGATCTCTGAATTTGTGAACGACGGCGATATTGTCTACGCTGCGGGATTTACGCAC
>VGOX01000454.1 GCA_016875755.1 Chloroflexota bacterium | reverse complement strand
GAAAATGCCGGGCAATCCCAGGCGTAGCATGACGGATAGCAGTAACGGAAAATCGTCAATTCGTTCGGTGGTAATGGTAAGTTCTGTGCTCATTCCATGAGCTTACCAGAAATTCACGATTTCAAAATATTTTCAGCGAATGGAAAGTTCTCTCAGCGGGCTTGGCTCACACCAAGTCCGTTTTTCGTTGAACATTAAAAGTGGTTTCGTACCGATAAAGGCAAACCCGTCGAAAGGCGGGGACGCAAAGCTATGGGTCTACAGCTGTCTCGTACAGCCATGATTGCCAGGCCACCGAAAACGAGCCTCCAGCTCTCGACTGCGCCTGCGCAACTGACTCTGGATGCTCCAAGGAGTTTCTTATGGCATCCAAATACCAGTTCGCGCACGTCAAAAAACAAACCCCCAATCTTGTTTTCCTGCTTGTCATCTTTCTTGCACTTGCCCTGCCCATGCCGGCTCTGGCAGACGGCCCCGCACCTGCAGCACTGCCCACGCTTGATAGTTTCATCGAAACGGTTAAAGATGGCAGTATCAGCACCCTGCGCGGCGTATATGTGCAAGGTGTAATGGCATACCCGGTCATTCAACAGCCTGCAAATAATGCAGGGTATGTCTCCTCTCTGAATGGTCGTTTGACCCAGTTCAAACTGGCGTCCACCTACGGCACAGTGGGTTTGCTGGCGCACAACTATCTGGCTGGTGCATCTTTCTCCCAACTCAAGGAAGGCGATATCATCACCCTGGTCTATGGCAATGGGCGTACCAGTTCCTTCATGGTGACCGATATTCAAAGCTACAAAGCGCAAACCCCCACCAGCCCTTATAGCAATTTTACCGATCTTGAAACCAACGATTTCTACACCGCCGAACAGCTCTTCAAAAAAGTGTACGCTGGTGAATATCGCCTCACTCTGCAAACCTGTATCGAAAAAGACGGTGACCTAAGTTGGGGACGTCTGTTCATCATCGCAAAGCCAGTTACTGAAAGCACAATTCTCAAAACAGGTGAGATTCAGGGATAAAATACCCTGCATGCCCTCGCTTGCAGATAAACTGAAGTCCCTGGGCGTTAAGACAGGGACTTCGCATCTTTCCCCGCCCAAACCTGATCACCACACCATCGACTCAGTCGTGGCTGGAACATTTTTCCCCACCCCGCGCGGGGAGGCTTTCGTTACCGAGCAGGTCTTTGGCGGCGATTACCTGCATGGCAATGTTTCTCCCTATTCTGATTTTCCCCTCTCCTTGATTTCACAATGGGCAAAAGACCCGCGTATTCAAGACCTGCCGATCCATAAATTTGCATTTCTGGATACCGAAACCTCCGGTGTCTCCGGCGGCACTGGGACGTATGCCTTCCTCGTCGGTGCGGCGCGTTTTGTGGACGATAAATTCGTGCTCAAGCAGTTCTTTCTGCGCGACCCTGCGGAAGAGCCTGCCATGCTCGAAGCGTTGATCCACTTTCTTGCGCCATGTGAAGGCTTGGTGACGTTCAATGGAAAATCATTCGATGCGCCCTTGCTCGTGACGCGCTACTCGTTGCACAGAATCCCTGTCCCTTTCAAAAATTATGCCCATATTGATTTGCTGCCGCTTGCCAGAAGATTATGGCGTGACCGGCTGCCTTCACGCGCGTTGAAATATCTCGAAGAGCATGTGCTGGGTTTCACACGCACCTCAGAAGAAGTGCCGGGCTATGAAATTCCCTGGTTGTATTTCGATTACCTGCGTACAGGTGATGCGCGCCCAATGGGCGGCGTGTTCTATCACAATGCGATGGATGTGGTCGCGATGGCGGCGCTGTTGGGGCATGTCAGTGAGTTGCTGGCAGACCCGTATAACGGACGCGTGGAACATGGTCTCGATTTCATTGCGCTTGGCAAATTATTCGAAGACCTTGGTCACTGGGACGAGGCGGCGCGTCTGTATGAGCGTGGGCTCGAGTCTGGGTTGACAGAGTCAGATTTCGGCGTGGCAGTGAAGCGGATCTCCATCCTGCAAAAGAGGCGCGGGGATTTGGGGCGGGCTGTCAGTTTGTGGGAGGCTGCGGCGGAGAAGGGTCATATCTACGCGTATATTGAGCTGGCGAAATTTTATGAGCATACAAAACGCAACGTGGAAATGTCGATGCAGTGGGCAGGGGCGGCGCGCAAAGCCGTGGAGGAGATGGAACTGCCTGCGTACATCCGCAACCATTGGCTGGGCGAGATCGATCACAGGCTGGCGCGGCTGAGGCGGAAAGCGGGTTTATAATTGTATAACCATTAAATCGGAGGAGTACCACTATGCAGATCACCGTCTCGCAAGAACAGGGAAATGTCCCGGTAATGATCTTAAAACTGGCTGGTCAATTGGACGGGCAGTCGTATCAGAGCTTGATCATGAAAGCACAGGAAGTTAAATAAGGGCGGCGTGGTCAATATCCTATTGGATATGGGAGAGTTGACTTATATTTCCAGCGCCAGGTTGGTTTCACTGCATACGATCGCGTTATTGTTGCGCGGCGAAACCCTGCCAGACCCCGAGCAAGGTTGGACGGCGCTCAAGTCGATGGATCGCTCGCGTGAAGGCGGCATGCAGAAGAATATCAAGTTGCTCAACCCTCGCCCGGAGATCGTCAGCGTGTTGGATATGGTCGGTTTTTCAGCGTTCTTCGACATTTTTACCGACAAGCAAAAAGCGCTCGAATCATTTTCATAAATGAAGATCAACAGCGATGCGGAAATTCTGCATCGCTGTTTGTTGTGCGCCCAGCATGGGCGTTGGCTAGAGGGTGAAAGACCCTTATGGAGGTTGATTGCACCAACCATTAGCGGAAGGCAAGGGCGT
>VGOX01000453.1 GCA_016875755.1 Chloroflexota bacterium | reverse complement strand
TTCCGCCTGGAAGCGCTACGCGCTGGCTTCAGGGCCGCATGGGGCAATAAGGACTACCAGGCCATCATCGACATTGCGAAGAAGGTCCCTGACGAAGCGCTGCAAGAGGACGAGAAGCTACTCACCATCTATGACCTTGCGCTGACCAGAACGGAAGAAGCTTAATGAGTGATCTTTTCCAGAACCACGCGGCCAAGTCAGGTCCGGTTGAATGCCTCGGGCAAACGTTCCCGAGCGATGATGCACGCCGCGAGCACTACCTGAAGCTGCTTGCAGAGAAACTCAAGGACCCCGCGTTCCGGAAGATCGAAGGTTTTCCTATTGGGTCGGACGAAGACATCCTGGCGCTTTCAGACCCGCCGTACTACACGGCATGTCCAAATCCTTTTATCAAGGATTTCTTTCGGCAATACGGAAAACCTTATGACTCCGCCGTTCCGTACAGCAAAGAACCCTTTGCCGCAGATGTCAGCGAAGGAAAGAACGACCCCATCTATTTTGCTCACAGCTATCACACCAAAGTGCCGCACAAGGCAATCATGCGGTACATCATGCATTACACCCAGCCTGGAGACGTAGTGCTGGATGGGTTTTGTGGCACAGGAATGACAGGTGTCGCAGCATCTTTATGCGCGTCGCGTGCCGCCGTTGAATCGCTTGGCTACCGTGTCGACTCTGACGGAAACATTATGGAAAGCGAGCAGACCGACGGTGGGGTTGCTTGGCGGCCTTTTTCGAAGTTGGGAAGTCGAATGGCGATACTAAGCGACCTTTCGCCAGCGGCGACATTCATTGCCGCGAATTACAACGTCCCTGTCGATATCCGTGCCTTCCAACAAAACTCGGAAACGAAGCTACAAGAGATTAAGTCTGCTTTTGGCTGGATGTTTCAAACACTGCACCAACCGACTGAGGATGAGATTTCTAGGGGCGTGAATATGCTCGATTCCTCGAAATCAGCGGATCTATCAAAGATTGGCGTCGTGGGAGAGATCCGATATGTCGCGTGGTCCGACGTTTTTTCCTGTCCGGAGTGCGCCGGCGAGCTAGTTTTCTGGGATTGTGCTGTGGACGTTTCAACCGGAAGCGTCCTCGATTCCTTTCCATGCCCTCATTGTAGTTCCCAATTAACGAAGAAGAAGCTTGAGCGTCTATGGACCGTTCGATCGGATATAGAACTCGGCAAGATGGTCAGGCAGGCGGTTCAACGACCTGTTTACATCAGTTACAGCGTTGGGGCGAAGAGGTATGGAAAAAAGCCCGACAAAATTGATCTTGCCATTTTGGAGAGAGTCGATAAGACGCAAATCGCGAATAGGCTTCCAAATGCCGCACTTCCTGAAGGCTACAACACAAGGCAGCCAATTGAGTCTCATGGGTTCACTCACACCCACCATTTCTACACCCGCCGCAACCTGATTACCCTTGCTGCGTATCGTGCATCTCAGCCTAAATTGGTGCAAATTCCTAACCTGACATCGGTCGCTCTTGTCGCTTCGAAGATGTATCGGTTTCGGTCTCAGAATGGCAGCCTTGGTGCCGGCGGGGGGCCGATGAATGGAGTGCTATACGTTCCCTCTCTCATCAAAGAGATTCCCGTTACGAAGCTTTTGGAAGAGCACATCAAGAAAACGGTTGAGCTAAAGAGTCTCGTCGCTCGCGGTAGAAACAGTGCAATCGTTACAGGAACAATGGATGGCATCGCCGGCCTCGGTGATGCATCTATTGACTATATATTTACGGATCCACCTTTTGGCGGAAACCTGATGTACTCCGAGCTTAATTTCCTCTGGGAGGATTGGCTTGGCGTTTTTACCAACGCTGAACGAGAAGCTATTTCGAATTCAGTACAGAAGAAGAGCGTTGATGATTATCGACGCCTGATGGCCGCTTGTTTTAAAGAAGCTTATCGCGTCTTAAAGCCTGGGCGCTGGATGACCGTCGAGTTTTCAAACACACAAGCCTCAGTTTGGAATGCGATCCAAACCGCTCTTCAAGAGGCTGGATTCGTTGTCGCAAACGTATCTGCCCTTGATAAGAAGCAAGGCTCATTCAAGGCCGTAACGACAACAACAGCAGTTAAGCAAGATCTAGTTATTTCTGCTTACAAGCCAAATGGCGGGCTTGAGGATCGGTTCTCTCAATCTGGCGGAAGTGAAGACTCGGTGTGGGACTTTGTCCGAACGCATCTTCATTACTTGCCGACTGTTAAGGTCAAATCTGGGGTGCTTGAGTTTATTGTGGAGCGCGACCCACGCATCATCTTTGACCGAATGGTGGCTTGGTTTGTGCGGCACAACGCGCCGGTGCCTATGTCATCTCAGGAATTCCAGTCTGGTCTTGCTCAACGCTTTGTTGAACGCGATGGCATGGTGTTCCTATCCGATCAGGTTGCCGAATACGACAAGAAGCGCCTTCAAGTCGCTATTGCGCCGCAAATGGAGATGTTTGTCTCGGATGAACGAAGTGCGATCGATTGGCTGTCAGATTTTCTGAAGCGGCGTCCATCCACCTACCAAGAAGTCAGCCCAGAGTTCATGGGTCAGCTTGGCGCGGGTTGGAAAAAGCACGAAGCGAAGCCTGAGTTGTCTGCGTTGTTGGAAGACAACTTCCTGAAATACGACGGCACTGGTGAGGTGCCGAGCCAGATCCATAGCTACCTCTCGACCAACCACAAGGATCTGCGCGGGCTGGAGAAGAACAGTCCAGCGCTGGTAGCCAAGGCGAAAGATCGCTGGTACGTGCCCGACCCGAACAAGGCACAGGACTTGGAGAAGAAACGCGAGAGGGCGCTGCTCAAAGAGTTTGACCACTATCGAGCGTTCACGGGGCGCCGTCTGAAGGAG
>VGOX01000452.1 GCA_016875755.1 Chloroflexota bacterium | reverse complement strand
GAATTATCAGGCTGCCCTCGCAGACTTGAATACCTCCCGCACGCCCGACCCCGACCCGTATCTTTTCTGGCATCAGTCTGAATCAACGGGCGGGCAAAATTATTCACAATGGGATAATCGCACCGCCAGCGAATTCCTCGAATCCGCCCGCACCTCGGCCGATTTCGCGGAGCGCGCGCGTTTGTATCGTAACTTTCAGGTAATCTTTGCGAAGGATATGCCATCCCTGCCGTTGTATTACCCTGTCTATTCCTATGGTGTGGATGTGCAAGTGCAGGGCGTGCAAGTTGCCCCGATCTATGACCTCAGTGACCGTCTGGCTTTGATCACGGAATGGTATCTTGTGACCCGCCGTACTCTCGAGCAGACCCCGGTCCCGACTGAAGCCCCATAAGAATTAAGGAGAAACCATCATGTCAGATGCCAAAAAAGCATTGGAATATGTTCGTGCCAACCGCAAACGTTATTTGAGCGAATTGCAGGAATTCCTTACCATCCCCTCGATCTCGACCCTCAAAGAGAATAAAGGCGATGTCCAACGTGCTGCGGAGTGGGTCGCCGCGCAGTTGCGTTCCTTTGGCATGGACAAGGTGCAGGTCATGCCGACAGCAGCAGGCGGACATCCTGTTGTTTATGGCGAGTGGATGGGCGCTGGCAAATCTGCGCCGACCATTATGATCTACGGTCATTACGATGTACAACCTGTTGACCCGATCGAACTCTGGTCGTCTGACCCATTCAAGGCGGAGGTCCGAGGCGATTACCTTTTCGGGCGCGGTTCCTCCGATATGAAGGGACAGGTTATGGCGTCGCTTAAAGCGGTCGAGGCGATCGTCCGCACGACGGGGCTGCCTGTCAATATCAAGTGGCTGGTCGAGGGTGAAGAAGAGATCGGCTCGGAGCATCTTGGCGATTTCATTAAGAAAAATAAAAAACTGCTCGCTTGCGATTTTTGTTTGAATCCTGACGCGGGTATGATGGGTGCGGACAAACCGACCATTACCACTGGATTGCGCGGGCTGGCTTATTTTGAATTGAAGGTATATGGTCCCAGCAAAGACTTGCATTCTGGTCTATTTGGCGGGACGATCCACAACCCTGCCCAAGCGTTGATCGAGTTGGTGGCAGGCATGCATGACAAAAATGGAAAGATCACCCTGCCGGGCTATTATGATAAGGTTCGCAAGTTGAGCAAGAAGGAACGCGAAGACTTCAAACGCCTGCCTGTCAAAGATTCTGAATTGAAGAAGATCACCGGCGTGCCTGCGTTATGGGGTGAGCCGCAATTCATCCCTGCTGAGCGCGTGGGTGCGCGCCCGACTTTGGAAGTGAATGGTTTGCTTTCAGGTTTCACGGGGCAAGGATCCAAAACCGTGTTGCCTGCGTGGGCAATGGCAAAGATCTCCTGCCGCCTTGTACCTGACCAAACTCCTGAAGAAGTTGAAAAGCAAATGCGCGCCTATCTAAAGAAAAACGCGCCAAAGACCATCAAATGGGAATTGATCACTCTGCACAATGCTGGCGCAGCGTTGGTTGAAACTGACTCTGCTGGTGTGCGCGCACTTGCCGAAGCGCTCAAAACGGTTTGGGGTAAACGCCCGTATTTCAAGCGTGAAGGCGGTTCGATCGGTTCGGTTGTCCTTTTGCAGCAGTACATCGGCGCGGATTCTCTGCTGACTGGTTTTGGCTTGCCCGATGACAATGTTCACTCGCCGAACGAGCGTATGCACCTGCCGACCTGGTACAAAGGCATCGAAGCCCTTACTCACTTTTTCTACAATTTCAAATAAAAATGGAAGGAAATCTGACAGGTCGAAGAGACCTGTCAGATTTTAAATAAAAAAAATATGGAAGATCGAATTATTAGTTATGGCGGTCAGGCTGTGATCGAAGGTGTGATGATGCGCGGGCAGAAGGCTTTTGCCGTTGCCATGCGCGCACCCGACGGGAATATTGTCGTTCATACCGAAAAACTGGCGGATATCTATCGCTCGAAGATCACAAAGATTCCCTTTTTACGCGGTGTTATTTTGTTATGGGATGCGCTGGGATTGGGAATGCGCGCATTGACGCTCTCTGCGAACACCCAGACCGGCGAAGATGAAAAACTGGAAGGCCCGGCTCTTTACCTGACGTTGGGTCTGTCTCTCGTCTTTGGCATTGGACTTTTCTTTTTGCTTCCCGCCAGCGTAGGTGGTGGTGTGGAATATTGGTTGACACAAAGTGGGTTATCCTACGCCTACTGGCTCGGTAATCTGGCAGAAGGCGTCTTTCAACTATTGTTGTTGATCGGTTACATCTGGGCGATTAGTTTCATGCCAGATATCAAACGCGTCTTTCAATATCACGGTGCCGAGCATAAGACCATCAATGCTTATGAAGCGGGTGCGGAATTGACCCCCGAGAACGTGGCGAAATTTCCCATCGAGCATCCACGCTGCGGCACAGCGTTCTTATTGACGCTGGTACTGTTTTCCATCATTCTCTTCTCGCTGCTTGGACCACTGCCCTTCTACCTGCGCGTTATCTCGCGGATTGTCTTCATCCCAGTGCTGGCAGGTATCGCAGTCGAATACATTCGTTGGACGGCGAATCACTTGAGCAACCCTATTGTGAGAATGTTGATCAAGCCCAATCTGGCGTTGCAGCTTCTCACGACCCGCACCCCCGATCTCGCCATGCTGGAAGTGGCGATCCAATCCTTTCAGTCCATGCGCAAAGCTGAGACGGAGATCGTAACGTAGTTTGTTTTTCGTAGCAAAAGAGACAGGCAAACGCCTGTCTCTTTTTATTGTGCGCCCAGCATGGGCGTTGACTAGAGGGTGAAAGACCCTTATGGAGGTTGATTGCACCAACCATTAG
>VGOX01000451.1 GCA_016875755.1 Chloroflexota bacterium | reverse complement strand
TGCAAGAGCGCCGTTCCCGTTTCGTTTGGGGGTGAGATGATTTTACCCAAGTTTCCTCTACAAATAGTCTCTCCGTTGGAGTGACTAAATTCTCGATTTTCGTGTCTCAAATCATTGACACATTCCGGCCAGTCGAACCCGTAGGCTGAGTAGCGTCCGCTCCATAGATTGCGCCAAAACCATATCGACCGGAGCAGACCCAGCCTTTCTGCATAATAATAAGAACAAAGGCTGTCGCCCATCAGGCGGTTGAAACTTCCGATATACCCATATACACCGAGGACAACCCACAAGGGCAAAATGGTCAAAATAAAAAGAAGGTTGTTTTTGGCGGATTGTTTGATGGTTTCCATGTGTGAAAAGTTTACTCAGTTCGAAAGTAATTGAGTGGGTAAATAGGTTTCTCCCCACAGTATCTTTCAGATATTTTTTTGGAAATTATAACATTCGTAAATGTGGTGAAACTGGGAACTGGTCTTCCACCTGCCTTTACGGTAAAATAGAACACACGTTCCCCTAATTAGCGAAAAGATAAATAAATCATGGAATTCAAACTTCAAGCACCTTTTGTACCCATGGGCGACCAGCCCGAAGCCATCCGCGGACTTGTGGATGGTGTGAATAAAGGCCACAAGCATCAGGTATTGCTTGGTGCTACCGGTACGGGCAAAACCTTCACGATCGCATCCGTCATTCAGGAGTTACAAAAACCCGCTCTGATCATGGCGCACAACAAGACACTGGCTGCCCAGTTGTATGCCGAGTTCAAGGAGTTCTTCCCGCAGAACGCGGTTTCGTACTTCGTTTCCTATTACGATTATTACCAGCCCGAAGCCTACGTCCCGCGGCATGACTTGTTTATTGAAAAAGAGACGCAGATCAACGAAGAGATCGAACGTCTGCGGCTGGCAGCGACGACATCCTTGATATCCCGCCGTGATGTGATCATTGTCGCTTCAGTCTCGTGTATTTATGGTTTGGGTTCTCCTGAAGAATTCGGCAAAGGGACAGTGACTCTGAAAGTGGGGGAGATCTCCCGCCGCAATGCCTTGCTCCGCCAATTGATCGAGAGCCAGTATCAGCGCAATGACATGGAGTTGCGTTCTGGCACGTTCCGTGTACGCGGCGATACCCTTGAGATCATCCCTGCTTATGAAGATAAGCGCGGCTACAAGATCACCTTCTTCGGCGATGAAGTGGAGCGCATCATGCAGTTCAGCCCGTTGACGGGGGAAATATTCGAAGAATTGCAGGAAGTTTCGATCTACCCTGCCAAGCAATTTCTGACCGATGCGGAGCGTTTGAAGGATTCAATTAAGAACATTGAAGCAGAGTTGGAAGAGCGTCTGGCGTTCTATAAAAGCCAGGGGAAGTTTTTGGAGGCGCAGCGTATTGAACAGCGCACCCGCTATGACCTGGAAATGTTAAAGGAAGTGGGCTATTGCTCTGGCATTGAAAATTACTCGCGCCAGTTGGATGGGCGTCCACCTGGTTCACACCCGTGGACGATGATCGACTTTTTGCCGAGCGATTACCTGCTGGTCATCGACGAGAGCCATATGACCGTGCCGCAGATCCGCGGGATGTATAACGGCGACCGTGCCCGCAAAGAGACATTGGTCGAATATGGCTTCCGCCTGCCTTCAGCCATGGATAACCGCCCGCTCAAGTTTGAAGAATTTGAACAGGTGATGGGCGCTACGATCTATACCTCTGCAACCCCATCTGCCTATGAAATGGAACATGCCGAGCAGGTCGTCGAGCAGATCATCCGCCCGACAGGGTTGGTGGACCCTGAAGTCATTGTGCGCCCTGTCAAAGGGCAGGTGGATGATCTGGTCGGAGAGATCAAGCAACGGGTGGAAAGAGGCGAGCGTATCCTTGTCACCACGTTGACGAAGCGTATGTCGGAAGACCTGACCAAATATATGAAAGAGTTGGGTATCAAGGTTAATTACCTGCATTCAGAGGTGGAGACGCTGGAGCGAATTAGCATTTTGCGCGACCTGCGTTTGGGGAACTTTGATGTGTTGGTGGGAATCAATCTGCTGCGCGAAGGTTTGGACCTGCCCGAAGTGTCGTTGGTTGCAATTTTGGACGCGGATAAGGAAGGCTTTTTACGTTCGGATACTGCGCTGATTCAGACGATTGGGCGCGCGGCGCGCAATGTCAATGGGCGCGTGATCATGTATGCCGACCGTATGACCGATTCGATGAAACGCGCGATTGACGAAACCAACCGTCGCCGCGCCAAGCAGGTGAAGTACAACGAAGAGAAGGGCATCATTCCGTTTAGCATCACCAAGGCGATCCATGACCTGACCGAGGAAATGTCTGCGAAGGCGGTGGGGGAGATGAAGGGCGAATATAAGGTGAAAGGTGTGAACGGGATGCCGCGTAATGAATTGCGTCAGATCGTTCACGAATTGGAAAAGCAGATGAAGGAAGCTGCCAAGAACCTTGAGTTCGAGCGTGCGGCTGCACTACGGGACGAGTTGTATGACTTGAAGAGTTTGCTCGCCGAAGATGAAAGTTTGAAACCTTGGGAGCGCATCAAACTGCTTTCAGGCGAAGAGGATTAGATTAAGATCGTTTAGGCAATAGAAAAAGACCCTGCATATGCAGGGTCTTTTTTTTATTGTGCGCCCAGCATGGGCGTTGGCTAGAGGGTGAAAGACCCTTATGGAGGTTGATTGCACCAACCATTAGCGGAAGGCAAGGGCGTTGTCGCGAGGCAGGGTCTGGAGGAAGCCGGAAGCAAAACTGCGGTTTGAGGAATACGAAGCACGTAAGAGGCTATCCAAGTCGGGCGAGTTGGCAACAAGCAGCGAAGCCCAATGCAATCAAGGACTTGGGGAGTAAACGT
>VGOX01000450.1 GCA_016875755.1 Chloroflexota bacterium | reverse complement strand
GAACACGGAAGACCGAATGCTTCGGATAGAGGCACTACTTCGCAAACGAAACGGGTGAAGCCTGTGGGAGTTGTGGAGAGGGTCGAGCCGTCCTCGGCACGAGACAGAAGAAAATCCAGCGCAAGAGTATCTGCGCCACTCTTGGTGAACCGCCGGATGCGGACCCGCATGTCCGGTGGTGTGAGAGGGAGCGGTTAGCCGCCGCTCCCTACTCGATTATTCTTCTTCTTTTGTATTTTCCAGTACGGTTAAAAGTGCTTCGTATTCTTCACAGCATTCGGGGCACATATCAAGGTGTTCGCGGAGGAGCGGGGTGATCTTGTCCGCGGTTTCCTGTTCCTGCACTTCACTTTCCACGAATTCATCGAGGCGGGTGTACATATCTGTACATGATAATTCCTCGGCACGTGCCTGTTCCAGGACGTTTAGGAATTTCAGAACCACCTCGTCGGTTAGTTGGGGTTGAGGGCTAATAGTATTACGAACGCGTTGGATAAAGTTTTTTATATTCATTCCACAATTTGTGACGATTAATATATCATTAATCTTACTTTTGTTCGAAAGCTAATAGAACATCTTGCGGGGTCAGTTCTTCGAGGGCAAGACGTTTTTTGAGTCTCAGGCGGGCATCGTGAAGAAGTTTGTAAAGCGCATTGCGGTTGGTCTTCATACGTTTTGCGGCTTCTTCCATGGGGACATCCTGCAAGCCAAGCAGGACGAGCGCTTCACGCTGTTTGGGCGTGAGTTCCTCCTCCAGAATGCGGCGGACGCGGGTAATCATATCCTTGCGCTCTGCCGAGGTTTCAGGGGATGCCTGAGGGTCAGCAAGCAGGCCAGGCGGAGGGGGAGCGTCTTCATTTTCGGTGAGTTCGTCTAGGGAGGCATCCCGCCAGCGTTTGCGGCGCAGTTCAGTCAGGGCAATTCGAATGGCGATCTTGTGAACCCAGGTGGTGAAGAGACTGCGACCTTCGAAGGTATCGAGTTGGTCCAGAACACGCAGGAGGGTTTCCTGCGTCACTTCCTCTACGAGTGGTTGAAAGAGTGGGTCGTCGGAGGAAAGCCAGCGTGAGAGGGCGTAGGGCAAGCCCTTTTGGACGATTTCGCGTAGATCGTGCAGCGCTTCGTCATGCAGGGTTCCTGTGGCTTTCAGGTCAGAGATCCAGGATTCGTTGGTGCGGGTTGTCATACTCACTCATTATAAGAGGGATTTGAGGTGAAATCTGAATTCTTATAAAACTTTGAGATGTTTTGATAGGGCTTTATTTTGAGAGTTTAACAAAAAAGAACCGCCAAAGGGCGGTTCTTTTTTGTGGGCGCACAGGGACTCGAACCCCGGACCCCTACTGTGTGATAGTAGTGCTCTAACCAACTGAGCTATGCACCCAACTACAGCGTACCCTTCAAGGTAAGCGAACGCGATTATAGTATAGCCTTCCTGCTTTGGCAAGAGGGGGTTATGGCGGGGGAAGATAATCCCACGGGTTCACTTTTGTGCCAGCCATCAACTCGAAGTGCAAATGTGCGCCAGAGGAACGCCCGGTAGATCCGACGGCGCCAATAACTTCGCCCTGTCCCACACTTTGTCCGCAGCCGACGTTGAGCGCGCTCAAGTGAGCATACAGGGATTGGAAGCCGTTGCCATGATCAACCATGATCATGTTGCCGTAGCCGTAATCGTTCCAGCCTGCATACACGATCACGCCAGCGTCTGAGGCATAGACAGCTTCACCCGTGTTCCCCGCGAAATCAAGACCATTATGATTGGTCTTTGGAGAATAATCGAAACCAGAAAGATAATGCTTATTGGTCGGATAGATGAAATTACCATACCCAACAGCGCCGTCACTGACTGGGTCACAGGCACCAGCCCCAAGTACGCGGGCTGAGGCGGGGTTTTCACGAGTCACGCCAAGCGGAGCGCTCCAGTTCACAAAATCACGCTTTCCGCCGGGGATGATCAACCAGGTGCCGGGGCGGATGTTCGCGTTGTTGTAATCGCCAACTGTAGTGGGGTAGATATTATTGCCGGGGAACTCGATGATCTCTGCCGCACTAACACCATAAAACTCAGCCCAACTGCCAAAGGTAATGCCGCCGAGCCATTCCCAATACACGCCATCGACAGGCAGAATTTGCAACTCCTGCCCGGGTTTTAGCGAGTGGGGATCATCAAGCAAAATATTATAGTTGCCCCATAAAATGGTCTGCGGTTCAAGCCCAAATTTTTCAGCAATACCAAAAACGGTATCGCCATCCTGCACGGTGTACATGGAAATTTCCTGACGCGGGCGTGAGGGGATGTTCGTGTGGAGTTGCGCCGAACGGGCGATGCCATCTGTATTGGAGATTTCCAACGCGGGCGCGCTGACGACCTCTACAGATTCGCTTCCTTCTGTGACTTGAGCCTGTTCGGTCACTTCAGGCATTCCCTGCGCCTGACGGTAATACGCCTGCACAAGCGCGATCACCACCACAATCGCAAGGACTGAAAAAACATTTGTCCCAATACGCATCAGGGATTCGCCCAGCCCCATCTCAACGAGGCTGTTCATCCATTTAGAAAAAATACTGCGTTGCCGCAGCGGGGATTCCGATTTGCTTTCCTTGTCCCTTTTCTCGGGAGAGGGCGCATCTTCTTTGAAATTGTTTTGCATGGAATTCATCATAACATGGGCAAAAAATCAGCGTCAAGTTGGGAGATGAAATACTTAGACTGCTTTAAGCCGTTTTTGCTTCATTTCTCGCAAAAAATAGTATCCTCTCAAAAATTCGGGGGGGAGAGTCTCTCAAGCCCAGGAGCCACTGAGGTTGAGTTCATGAGCGCGCTTTGTCACCAGAAGGGACATGGGTGGGATCTGTTTTGTTTCGGCA
>VGOX01000449.1 GCA_016875755.1 Chloroflexota bacterium | reverse complement strand
AGAAGAAAATCCAGCGCAAGAGTATCTGCGCCACTCTTGGTGAACCGCCGGATGCGGACCCGCATGTCCGGTGGTGTGAGAGGGAGCGGTTAGCCGCCGCTCCCTACTCGATTGTCAAAACCAATTAATCTTCCACAACTTTCACATCAGGAAAGAACTGATGCACGGTTCCTTCAACCCAACCGTGCAAGGTAGCAGGGTGCAAGGGACAGTTCAAACATGCACCGCCAAGTTTTATCTTCAACGTATCTTCTTTAAGAGAAACGAACTCCACAGTCCCGCCATGGAATTGCTCAATGTAGGCACTCAAGTTTTCGAGCAGGTGTCGGATTTGAGCTTCTTGGGTGTTGATTTCTGCTGCAACCATTGTGTTACTCCTTTTTGATTGTATGGTTGGAATTCAATAACGGCTGGATCTGCTGATGGGCATTTGCCCACCTCGGCGAGACCATATTTGCAAGGCGGTCGATGATCGTCCTGCCGGTATCCGGGCTTTTGTCCACCAAATTCCATAACCCCTTTCGGTGAACGCGGAGCGCAATCAGATCGCCTTCGCTGACTGTGCTGGAAGTATACTTCGGACTTCCAGTTACTGCCGACCAACCGAACACATCTCCTTGGTTGAGACGTGTCAAAATAAGCGGAGGGCCATCATACGGTTTGTAATGAATCGCAACTCTCCCCATCAGGATTAGATACAGATACTGGGCGGGGTCTCCCTTGTTCAAAGATCACCGTCCCTGTTGAGCAGGAAAAATCTTCAAAGAGAGGCTTAAGTAGGGTGGTCTGAGCAGGCTCAAGGTCCCGAAAGAGCGGGATGTAAGGGAGTGAATCTAGCATTTATCGCATATTAATCAACGTCCAGACAACTTTCCAGTATCGTATATCCTAATGTCAATGACATTTGTCCCCTTTTGAAAGTGTTGTCAAATTCATGCGTTATACTTTGTGAAATTCGTAATTTTTATCCAGCTCACCGCTTCAAATAATTGATGACCGAAGAAAAACAACTCTCATCGCTTGAAAAACTTCTGCTCGGAATCGACCAGCCTGTAATAGGCCCGGCGATCGAGCCATTAAAAAGAGGCCAGCCCTGCCCGAATTGCAAGGAAGGCAGACTCGATTACAACGGTTTGTTGCAACTTGAATGCCTTGCCTACGGGTTCGTGAGCGGTGAGGGCGGCGGATGTACCTGATGAAAAAAATCCCATCCCGTGTGGATGCCACAATAAAGAGAAAATAATGACCCCTGCCAACGAGAATATCCAAGGACGTTTAATAGCAATGAGCATGATCGGATTAGGTTTGCTAGGAATCGGGATCATGTTCCTGCTTCTATTGAGAGAACCTGCCTCCGCCTCCACTCAGGACTTTTTGGCTGTTCCTGCCAAGGTAAATTATCCTGCACCTGAGCTGACTCTCACTGACCTGAACGGCACCTCCGTTTCCCTCAATGATCATCGCGGAAGTGTCGTGCTGGTAAATTTATGGGCTACATGGTGTCCGCCCTGCCGCGAGGAGATGCCAACCTTACTTGCCTTCTATGAAAAATATAAATCAGAAGGCTTTGTCCTGATTGCAATCGACCAGGGCGAAACGGTTGAGCAGGTGATACCTTTTGTGGATGAATTTCAATTGACCTTCCCTGTTTGGTTGGATGTCACCAGTTCAGCAGGGCGGGTTTTCAACACCATGAATTTGCCGAGTTCCTATGTGGTCAATCGTAATGGGCAAGTGCGCCTGATGTGGATCGGGGGCATCTCCGAAAAAAATCTCGAAAAATTTGTGCCAGATATCATCAAGGAGTAATTACAGAATATGGATGTAAAGTTGAATTGGAAGGGGCGGTTGTCATTTGAAGGGGCGGCGGATTCGGGTTTTGTGCAAAAACTGGATGCTGAGGAAGCAGTGGGCGGGAGCAATACGGGCGCACGCCCAATGGAGTTCATTGCCATGGGGCTGGCTGGCTGCACAGGCATGGATGTGATTTCTATCCTGTCGAAGAAGAAACAGACTGTGACTGATTTTCACGTCAATGTACATCTTGATCGGGCAAATGAGCATCCAAAGGTGTTCACCGAAGCAGTGATCGAATACCTTGTCTATGGCTCAGATTTGGATGAAGCATCTGTAATTCGCGCCATTAGCTTATCTGCTGAAAAGTACTGCCCCGCGCAGGCAATGTTGGGAAGCATTTTTTCCATTCATTTGAAATACAAGATATTTGACGGAGAATCGCAATCGCTTTTGAAAGAAGGCGTATACGTGCAAGCCCAAGCTGGTGTATAACACCAGCTTTTTTATGGGAAATTTGCATTAACCGAAGAATAGGCATCGCCGCATTCACAGGCAATAACAACAGCGCCGCCTTTGGTGAGCGTGCCTAGATAAGCGTTACTGCCGTTGTTTGTCACCCACCCGCTCAAAGTAAAGGGAATGGCACTGTCTGCAACGATCCATTCGCCATTATATTTTCTGGCCACATGGACGTGGGTGCCTGTCGAGCGCCCGCCTTCGCAGGATGGATAGCCGATTTTCTCTCCGACTTTCAAGTCTGCACCGAGTGGTGCGCGTTGGTCGGCGGCGAGATGCAGATAATAAATGACCCAGCCAGTGCGTTCATTTCCATCTCTGTCGAGGTCAAGTGCAACGCCATCTGTAGTAGAGCGGACGATGAGTCCGTCTGCTACAGCGGTGGCGAAATTCTCAGGTTTTGCAGGAATACAGCCCGATTGTTCAGATGGAGGCGCAAAATCCACTGCTGCAAATGGTTCCCCTGTGCCCCAGCCTGTATGCGGTCCGCCTGTGTAGCTCCATGTCTGGTCGTTCGGGAACGGAAGTGCGAGCTCGGGTTGTTGGAGGCTGCCCGGAATCAATTCAACAGTCTCC
>VGOX01000448.1 GCA_016875755.1 Chloroflexota bacterium | reverse complement strand
CGGCTCGAATTTCTTTTTCACTCGCTACTTGCATTGCGCTCATTGAAATTTATTTTCGCAGACCTTTATCTTTTTGACAACCCTTTATTCTTTTTTCGCTGAGTAGTTACGAAAAATTCGAGCAATTCGCCTTTTCGGAGTATTCGCGTTAAAACTACATCAAATTGAGTCAATTAACTTTGCAACAACCATGTTACCCCGCCAATTTTCTCAACTCTGCTTCATCAATGATCTTCACCCCCAACGATTTTGCCTTTTCAAATTTCGAGCCTGGGTTTTCGCCGAGCACAAGGTAACTGGTTTTCTTGCTCACGCTGTCTATCACCTTGCCGCCGTGGCTTTCGATGAATTCCTTTGCGCCATCGCGCGATAGTGTGGGAAGCGTACCTGTCACCACAAATGTCATTCCGCTGAATGCGCCGCTCTGGGTTTTGCTTTCGGCTTTCTGCACTTGCGGGTCGAGCCCTGCCGCTTTCAACTTCTTCAACAATTTTTGATTTGCAGGCTGTGCGAACCAATCCACTATGGAAGCAGCGATGTTCGGACCAACGCCATCGATCTGCTGCAATTCATCCGCGCTGACTTTGGATAAGGCAGATAAATTCCCAAACGTCTGGGATAGATCGCCCGCCATGACTTCGCCCACACCGTGGATCCCCAGCGCCGCAAGCAAACGCTTCAAACTCTGACCTTTTGCCTGCTCAATCGACCCAAGCAGATTCTCCGCCTTTTTCTCTGCGAAGCCTTCCAACTCAAGCAGTTGTTCCTTTTTCAGTGTGAACAAATCTGCCACATCTTTGACCATGCCAGCTTCGATCAATTGGATCACGATCTTGATGCCCAGCCCAGCAATATCCATTGCGCCGCGGGAGACGAAATGCTCCACGTTGCGGACGAGTTGCGCGGGGCAGGCGGCGTTGACGCAATACCACGCCACTTCACCTTCAAAGTGTTCCACAGCTTGTCCACACGCGGGACATTTTGCGGGCGGTTTATACGTTTTTTCCTTGCCAGAGCGCGCATCCACCACGGGACCGATGACATAGGGGATGACCTCGCCTGCGCGTTTGACCAGCACCCGATCTCCGATACGAATATCTTTTTCTTCTATGTAATCAAAATTATGCAAGGTCGCATTACGGACAACAACACCGCCGATCTCAACTGCTTCGAGTTGAGCGCGGGGAGTTAGCACGCCTGTGCGCCCAACTTCCACGTCAATGCCGAGCAGGGTTGTGGTCACTTCGCGGGCGGGGAATTTGAAGGCAACGGCTCCGCGCGGGTCTTTGCCTACAAAACCCAGATCTGCGGCGAGGGTCAAATCGTCAATTTTGATGACCATGCCGTCGGCTTCGTAGGGAAGCGCATTGCGTCCCGTTTGGAAGGTTTCGGTATAGGTGATCGCTTCATCCAAAGCATTGAAGCGTTTGGGGATGTCCGAAACGGGGAAACCGAGCGATTTGAGATATTGCAAGATCTCCCACTGCGAAGTTGGCACATTCCCGCCCTCGGCATGGACGATCTGATAAACGAGAAGTGTGATCGGGCGAGAGGCAGTGAGCACGGGGTCGAGTTGGCGCAGCGAGCCCGCCGCTGTGTTGCGCGGATTGAGATAGGTCTTTTCGCCTGCCTCTTCGAGTTTCTTGTTCAGTTCTTCAAACTCTTTGATGGGAATGAACGCCTCGCCGCGAACAACCAGATAAGACGGCGCTTTTACTGATAACTTCTCACTGTTCACTGGTATTCGCAACGGAATTGCACGCACCGTCCGCAGATTACTGGTGATATCCTCACCCACTTCACCATCACCGCGCGTGGCGCCCTGCACAAACATACCGTCGCGGTAATGCAGCACGACAGAAAGCCCGTCAATTTTCGGCTCGACGACGAACTTCGCTTTTTCCACGCGGTCATCAATTTTCTTGACGCGTTCAAGCCAGGCGCGGGCATCGTCTGCACCGAAGGCATTTGCAAGCGAAAGGATCGGGGCGGGGTGACGCACTTTCTCAAATTTTTCAGAGGGCTTTGCGCCTGCGCGCTGGGTGGGGGAGTCGGCTTGTATCCAATCGGGATGATCGGCTTCGATCTGTTTGAGTTCGTTCAACAGGCGGTCATATTCCACGTCGCTGATGACGGGAGCATCCAGCACATGATACCGATAATTATGGAAGTTGACCTGTGCCTTGAGTTCTTCATAACGGGAGAGAAGTTTTTCTGCCATGTTGTGCATTATAGCCGAATAAAAACCCGCCCGTTTGCGCGGGCGGGAGAGTGTTAATCTATTTTTTTCCAGAGGTCAGAAGGTGGGCGGGTGAGCGGACGAGTCATGGCGGTAAGGCGGGACTCGTAGAATGTTTCTTCGGCATTGGAAAAGCGCGAAACTGCAAAAAGATTGCGATCCACAAGCAGGTCTGCGATGCGCTTCGTTTCGTCCCGTGTGAAGGTGAGTTTTTCAGCGAATTCAGTGAGGCTAAACCGTCCGAGACGGATGACAAAATTCAGCGCAGAACGAAGCGGTTCTGAAAACAGAATGATGTCGGATGGCCGCAGATCCTCTTTGCGCTCCTCCAGTTCCTTAATTGCTATGTCAAAATCTGATTCACTCATGGATGCCCTCCTTTGTCCCGTGTCAGAACTAGTGGGACAAAAAGGACGAATAGTTAAGGTGTAGTTTTCCCGGACGGTGTTTGGGATTATACCGTAGCGGCTTGCCGGTGCAGCAAGCGCCTTTGCTCCAAAGTCTTTTGCTTGATTTCCTGTCGTCGGGTAAGCACCTCCTGGGCTCATCCAAAATAGACATCCGCTGGGGTCAGGTTATTCAGCGATTCGTGATAGCGGTGATGGTTGTAATACTCAACGAACACCGCGATCTCGCGTTCCAGTTCTTCCGGTAG
>VGOX01000447.1 GCA_016875755.1 Chloroflexota bacterium | reverse complement strand
GTGATTATTGGAAGTTGCATCGGCTTTTTCCAGCGAACAGAATTTGCTCAGGGTATCACGTTTATCTAGAAAACGCTAAAATACAACTATCGAGTAAGGAGAGTTCCCATGCCCGAAGCAAAGAAACCCGAAGATAAAAAAGAAGAAAAGAAGGACGAAAAGCCAACCCCGAAAGACAATATCGTCACCACCAAACATACAGTCAAAATCGGCGGTAAGACCATCAAATACACCGTCACCACAGGGACGATGGTGATGAAAGAAGAAGTCAACGACAAGGATAAAGAGGGTGAAGTCGAAAAGCCGCGCGCGCAAATTTTCTTCACCGCCTACACCATGGACGGCGTAAAAGACAAAGCCAAACGCCCCATCACCTTTTCCTTCAACGGCGGACCAGGTTCATCCTCCGTCTGGCTGCATCTCGGTGTACTCGGCCCGCGCCGTGTGGTGATGACCAATGAAGGCGAAATGCCCAAACCGCCTTTCAAACTGACGGACAACGAATTCTCCGTCCTCGATGAAACCGACCTCGTGTTCATCGACCCGATGAGCACCGGCTTTAGCCGTCCTGTAGATGGTGAGAAATCCAAAGAATGGCACACCTTCACAAAAGATATTGCATCCGTCGGCGATTTCATCCGCTTGTACACCACGCGCTACAACCGCTGGCTCTCGCCCAAATTCCTTGCAGGCGAATCTTATGGCACCACACGTGCGGCGGGACTCTCTGGCTACCTCGCCGATCGTCATGGCATGCTGCTCAACGGGCTGATGCTCATCTCTGCCGTGCTCGATTTCTCCACCATTGATTTCAATCACAACAATGACCTGCCGTACATTCTGTTCGTGCCGGGCTACACTGCCACCGCCTGGTATCACGGCAAAATTGATAAGAAGATTCCGCTCAAGACCTGGCTCAAAGAATCGGAAGAATTCGCGCACGGCGAATATGCCACTGCCTTGATGAAGGATGCTTCGCTTTCCAAGACAGAGCGCCGTAAGGTTGCTGAAAAACTTTCGCGCCTCACCGGTATATCTGTGGAATTTATCGAACGCGGCAATTTGCGCATTCACACTTTCCACTTCTTCAAGGAATTGCTGCGCGATCAAGGCAAGACCGTCGGCCGACTCGACAGCCGCTACACCGGCATCGACCGCATCGGTGTCTCTGAAACGTTCGAATATGATCCGCTGTTCGCACAGGTTAATGGTCCGTACACTGCGGCGTTCAATGATTACATCCGCTCCGAACTCAAATTCGAAACCGACACACCCTACGAGATTCTCAGCGAAAAGGTCTGGCGGCAATGGTCGTACAGCTACTTCGAGAATCAATACGTCAATGTTGCTGAAACCCTGCGTGCTTCGATGACCTTCAATAAATATCTCAAGGTCTTCGTCGCCAACGGTTACTACGACCTCGGCACGCCCTACTTCGCCACCGAATACACCTTCGACCACCTTGCTCTCGATGAGTCCCTGCGCAAGAACATCAGTATGGGGTACTACGAAGCGGGACACATGATGTACGTCCACATGCCTTCGCTTAAGCAGATGAAAAAAGACCTGAGTAAATTTATCAAAGACGCGAGTTAATGGCCGTAAATGATGGACGATAGGCCATGGTCTATCGTCCATCATTTGAATTAGTTTGAAAACTCTACCTCGACCAACTCTTTAGAATAAAAGGATACAGCATGGTACTCGCAGCTAAAATACAAGTTTTCACAACCCCCATCTTATGTGTTATTTGGCTGGCAGGCTTGGTGCTTGCATTGGTAAAGTTTCGCGTATCGCCCCGTGCCTCCATTTTCCTGATCGCCGGGCTTTTCCTGGCAGCGTTTGGTCAAACCCTCGACGCTCTCCATTTACTTTCAATGGATAGCAGTAACAATATCTCGCAATTGATGATTTCCATCCCGGGGTCATTTCAATTACTTAAGACGCTCTTCAACTATGCGCCAAGTATTTTCAGCGTCTTTTCGTGGGGGCTGATCTTATTTGCATTCGTAACAGTAATGGGTAAAGAAAAGAAAAATGAATCTTGACGACCTCGAACTCTTCAAACAAATAGACAAACAAAACATGATCGGACAGATCAACGGTCTGCCCGATCAACTGCAAACCGCATGGGATCTGGGGCAAACGCTCCCGCTGCCGGAATTCAAGGATGTCCAAAATATCACTATCTCCGCAATGGGTGACTCCGCCTCAGCGGCTGACCTTGTAGCGGCTTCTGTTTTCTCGAGCCTGCACCTCCCTCTCACCATCCACCGCGGTTACGGACTGCCCGTCTCGGCAGCGGAAAATACGCTGGTCATCTGCGTTTCACACTCAGGTAACTCGGAAGAAGTATTGGATGCCTTTGAAACTGCATTGAAAAACAAATGCAGTGTGATGGTTATTTCCACTGGAGGCGAGCTGACCAAACGCGCATCCGCAAAAAATATCCCCGTTTGGAACTTCACGTATGCCGGCATGGATACTGCCGCCATCGCCTATCCCTTTGGCTTGCTGTTGGCATTGTTCACCCGCCTCGGCTTCATCCCCGACCCCGCCGCGGACGTTGCCGAAGCTGTGGCCATGATGAAGCGTTCACAGCAGCACATCATCCCTGAAATGATCGCCGCGAAGAATCCCGCCAAGCGTTATGCAGGTCAATTGGTGGGACGTTGGGTGACCTTCGTTGGAACGCAAACGCTGGAGCCCGTGGCACGGCGTTGGAAAACACAGGTCAACCAGATGGCGAAGGCAGGCGCGAATTTCGAGGTCATCCCCGAAGCGACGCACAACACTTTGCTTGCCACACTGAACCCAAACCCCACGCTCAATTCGCACACCATGACCCTCTTCATGCGCGCGCCCAGCGACCATCCGCGCAACAAACTGCGTTCTGATGC
>VGOX01000446.1 GCA_016875755.1 Chloroflexota bacterium | reverse complement strand
CTGCCTATCGGAAATATTTTGCCAAAGCAATTGACTTGAAAAAACTATTTTAATAATGAACGTCCTACTTTTCGTAATCGATAAAATCATCAACGCCGAACAGGTCTTCGTAACGGGCTAGTAATATTTTTGTCTTTTGCAAAAATTCCCCATCCAAATCCATTCTCTTTGATTCCAACTCCTCTTTGTGAGCGATCAACCGTTCGCGAAAGCTGAGCGTTTTAGGATCAGACAATAATGCTTCGATCTCACGAATCAATGTAAGCGTTTCTTGAATGATGGTCAGCGCATCGGGCAGGGAGAGGTCGTTATCTTCAAGCCTTCGCAATACCTGACATTTGTATTTGGCGCAGCTGCGCGGGTAGGCATGGGATGTGTACACGGTGCAAGCCCCATGCCACAAGGGGCAGGGTTGGGTAAAGCCGCGTTGGCGGGGGTCGTTGCGGATGACAGGCACACCAAGATTCTGCACAGGGTCTAATTCGTTGGCGTTGAGCCTGACCCATGAGAAGAGGTGCCCCGAACAGCACAGTCCACAGGCTTTACAGAGGGCGTTGGCGGGAGATTCGGTCATATTAGGATGATAACAAAGATTCAGAAAACAGAATCAACTTCCAGTTAATGAAGAAGCGGATGCTCGTCGCATCCGCTTCTTCATTTTAGTTCAACGGCAACCCAAGTGAGGCTAATTTCTCCTGGGTGGGATAGCCCTTCTCGTCCCAGCCGCGCTCCTTGTAGAAATCGGGGAGCATCTTGTCAAGTTCGACGACCTTGCCCTTGGCAGGACCATCGGGCAGCGGCTCGTGCAACATGCGATACGGAAGCGTATCCCATTCGGGACCCGAACCTGCTTTGATGAGGAACATGCGTTCGAGGGTGTAGACACGGTCGGCGGCCTGCATCACTTCTTCGGGAGTGTAGCCTGCGCCCGTGGTGAGGTTCATCATTTCGGAAAGAACACGCGGCAGGATCAAACGCTCTTTGTCGAAGACATAGCGAATGGCAACGAACACGCACAAGCCCGAAGCATCGATCAACGCGAAGGAATCCTGGAAGTGCTTGACGAGTTCGGACTTGCCATCGGTGCTAAGCGGATTTTCCTTGACAGGCACGCCGAAGACTTCTTCGTAGGCAACATCGCCTTCCATGTGAGAAGCGCCCTTGTTCGATGTGGCGTACAGCAAGCCCATACCCTGCGAACCGCGCGGATCGTAGCCGGGGAATTCCTGTTTGCGGGTGGTGACGGCAAGTTCGGGATGTCCATATTTTTCTGCGAGACGGTAGCTGCCCATTGCAAGGTCTTGACCAAAGCCTTTGTTGTACGCCATGAGTTTTATCATTGCGATCATGGCATCGTGGTCGCCGAATTTCAATGGCATACCGATCAGGTCTTCAGAGATATAACCCTTCTCGTACATTTCCATCGCAACGGCAATCGTCATGCCCGTGGTGATGGTGTCCATGCCGTATTCATTGCACAGATAATTTGCCTTCACCAGCGCGGCAAGATTGCTCACGCCGCAACCCGTTCCCAGCGATGAGATCGTTTCATATTCAGGACCTTCGCCCTTGCCTTTATACGGACCATCGGGCACTTCGGTCAAACGTCCACACGAGAGCGGACAGCGATAACAAGGTGTGTGGCGAATCAGATAATTATCTTTGAGTGCATCACCATCGATGTTGTGGACATGCTCGAACGTCCCTTGCAGGAAATTGCGCGTCGGCAAAATGCCCAGCGTGTTCGTCACCTGCGGCACATATGACGTACCGTAAATGCGCATGTTCGAGCCCTTCTTCACGTCCGCGCCTACGTTCTTGGAAGTCTCCACGCTGATGGAGCGCATCCCTTCAGGATTATGCAGTGCAGGGTTTTTATTTCCCATCGCCACCACGGCTTTGAGGTTTTTACTGCCCATCACCGCGCCCACGCCAGAGCGAGCCGCCGCACGATGTTTATCGTTCATGATGGCTGCCATCAACGCAAGATTCTCACCCGCAGGTCCGATACAGGCAACGCGTGCCTCGGGACTCGTCTCCGCTTTGAGGATGTCTGTCGTCTCGTGCGTATCCTTGCCCCAAACATGCGCCGCAGACTTAATTTCGACTTGGTCTTCATTCACCAATACATAGACTGGCTCGGACGCTTTGCCCTCAAAGATGAACATGTCAAAGCCTGTGCGTTTCATCCATGTGGGGAATTCGCCGCCCGAGTTGGAGTGCGCCAGCGCGCCGGTTAACGGAGATTTGGTGACAACCATATAACGATTGCCAGTCGGTGCAGGGGTGGCAGTCAATGGTCCTGTGGCGAAGATGAGCATGTTCTCCGGGGAGAGCGGCTCTGCCATCGGATTCATTTCCTTGTACATATAGTGAATCGCCCACCCGCGTCCGCCGAGGTAATCGCGCGCGATTTGGGGGTCAACATCTTCAGTCTTTACCGTTCGGGTAGTGAGGTTTACGCGTAGGATTTTGAGGTGCCAGCCGTACATAAGTGCTCCTTGGGTTGAAGGTTTGAATGTCGAAGGTCTTTCCTTTGTGCTTCTTCGTGACCCTTTGCGGTGAAAATCATCCGCCAGCGATGGCAGAGAATGCTGTGACCATATCCCCTTCTTTGAGAGGTGTATCCATGTCCACTGTGAGTCCGTTTAGGACGATAACACTTTCATCGTTAAGAGGGATGTCGAAGCGGGAGATGGCGTCATAGACCGTCGTCCCTTCAGGGACATCCAACTCGACTACACCATGCTTGTGTACAGGTGGAAGCGCATCGCGATAGTTGGCGATCAGTTTGACGTGGATCATCATTTGTGAATTTTACCGCTTATTTCCAAGAACATGAATTTTTGAAGAGTAATTACAAGTGTGTCTAATCTTCAAATTTTCAGGATTATGCGGCACTCTGCAGCA
>VGOX01000445.1 GCA_016875755.1 Chloroflexota bacterium | reverse complement strand
TGGAAAGGCACAGGCGTGCTCGGACCTGAAGCCTTCCCGCCTGAACCGTTCATGGAAAAAATGGCAGATTACGGCTTCCCTTACGGAATGAAGGAAATGACCGCCAATTGAAATCAAAGCGGACAAACGTGAGAGCGTTTGTCCGCTAATTTTTTGCGGGGCAGGTTGCTCCGCGTTCATCGGAGGATACCATGCAAGATTATGCTTACTCGGGTTTGATTATTGGGGGAATTATTGCGATCTTGATCGTCCGTTTGGGGATTGGGTATTGGGCGTCGAAAAAAGTGGAGACGACCACCGATTATGTATTGGCGGGCCGCCGTCTGCCGATCTGGATGGCTGCCCCTTCCATCATGGCAACTTGGTTTGCCGCCGAGACGTTGATGGGCTCAAGTTCGGAAGCCTATAAATATGGTTTGCAGGGCGTCATCTTTGACCCATTTGGCGCGACCTTGTGCCTTGTGCTTTCGGGCTTGTTGATCGTACGTCTGGCGCGCCGTGCCCAGTATGTGACCATTATGAACTTCTTCCAGCAGCGTTACGGCACTGCCATGTCTGTGGTTGGGTCGATTGCGCAGATCATTGGCTACTTTGGCTGGACTGCTGCCCAGATCGTTGCAGGCGGCGCAATTTTGCAAGCGCTGCTTGGTTGGGATTTGGCAGTGGGTATGGTGTTGGTGGCGGGAATCGTTACGATTTATACGATGGCAGGCGGTCTTTGGGCTGATACTGCGCTCGACTTCATGCAGATGTTCCTGACCATGGGCGGGCTGCTGATCATTTTCGGTGGCATTCTCTGGGCAGTAGGCGGTTTGGATGCCTTTATTGGCATGGCGGGCGCGCAATACACTGACTATCCTTTTGCCATGGGTCCCACTGCGGAGGAAGGCTACCTCGGCTATCAGGGGACAATGGGCTGGTTCTATTACGCCGCCGCGTGGATGGCGATCGGTCTGGGCAGTATCCCTGCACAGGATTATCTCCAGCGCACGTGCGCAGCGCGGAACGAGAATGTGGCTGTGAAATCCACCTACATTGCGGCGTTTCTGTATATCACTTTTGGCGTGCTTTCTCCTTTTATCGGCATGGCGGCTTATTCTGCGATTGGACCAGATATCGAGTCGGAGCAAACGCAATTCATTCTGATCACGATGGCGATGAAATACCTTAGCCCTGTATTGGTGGCGCTCTTTGTAGCGGCGTTGGCATCGGCGCTGATGAGCACCTCAGATTCGTCCATGCTGGCTGGGGCGACGATGTTCACGGAGAATATTGTCAAAGTCTTTGTGCCTGATCTTACGGATAAGACCCAATTGCTTCTGACCCGCCTCGCGCTTGCTGTTAGCGGTATCTTCAGCCTGGTCATTGCGCTCTGGGCAGAGACGATCTACGAACTTGCGGTGTTGGCAAATACCTGTATTTTGGTGGGCATGGTTGCGCCTTATGTGATCGGCATGTATTGGAAGAAAGCCAATCATATTGGCGCGCTGACTTCGTTTTTCTCAGGTACGATCTCTTGGGGCTTCCTGTCGGTGTATTACTATTACGCGCCCGAATTTGGTACTTTTGCCATCTGTGAAGGTGACCTGTATTGCTCACTGTGGGATTCGGTTTATATTGCTTCAGCACCTGCCTTCTTCATCTCGATTGTGGCGTTCATTGTGGTTTCCCTCGCGACGGGCAAAATTGATCCGCCAAAGATATTGAAGAATATCCACGGCAAGCCAGTGGATATGAAGAATGCCCTTGGTTGGAGTAAATTGAATGAAGAACCTGTCGAGGCACAGGCAGGGGATTGAGCTAAATTGCATTCAGGCGCTGCTGTGGCAATCTGATTATCACGGCAGCGCCTGACAACAGGTGGGGAATGCCGAATGAGACATGACCCTCTGTCGGTTGGGAAAGAAGCGATGTTATTCATGTAGGAAAAAACTTATCCGAAGCCGTTCCTCTGTCGCTTTCGGAAATGTCGCGTTGAGGAAGTCTGGGGCAGTTGATATAATTGAAAAAAATCAATTCACACGGAGGAATGCCATGCCAAACGGTTATAACGGGAAAATTCTGCACGTAGATCTGACGAGCGGTTCGCTGACGGTGGAAGAGCCGAATGAGGCGTTTTACCGTAAATATCTGGGTGGCAGCGCGATGGGGATGCATTACATTTTGCGCGACATGCCGCAGGGCGCTGACCCGCTTGGACCAGAAAATGTTTTAACGCTGTTCACGGGTGTGACGACGGGTGCGGCGATCTCAGGTCAGAGCCGTTTGAATGCGAATGCGAAATCGCCCATCAGCGGCGGCATCGGTGACTCGCAGAGCGGCGGGTTTTTCCCTGCCGAGTTGAAGTTTGCAGGCTTCGATGGCATTGTCATCAAGGGCAAATCGCCCAAGCCTGTATATCTGTGCATTGTGGATGGGAAGTATGAACTGCGCGACGCGGCGCATTTGATGGGCAAGATTTCGGGGGAAGTGGACGACATTATGCACAAGGAAGTTGACCCCAAAGCGGAAATTTTGCAGCATGGCATCGGCGCAGAGAATGGCGTGTTGTTCTCGTCGTTGGTGAGCATGTCCAATCGCCACAACGGACGTACAGGCATGGGCTTGGTGATGGCATCCAAGAACTTGAAGGCGGTAGTTGTGCGTGGTACAGGCAAGATCAAAGTGGCGAACCAGAAGGGCGTCACTGAATTGAACCGTATTGGTCCCAAGGCGCTGCCTGAAAACGGCGATATGGACGGACTTGCCAAATTCGGTACGGCGGTGGTGGTGGCGTTCAATCATTCCATCGGCACCCTGCCGACCCGTAACTACAACGAAGGTCAATTTGAAGGGTTTGAGCCCATCAGCGGTGAAGTGATGGCGGAGACCGTTTTGAAGGAACGCGATACCTGTTACGCCTGCGTGGTCAAAT
>VGOX01000444.1 GCA_016875755.1 Chloroflexota bacterium | reverse complement strand
CGTGCCTGTTCTCCTATGACAAATTCCAATAGTTGCTCAAATTCTGCGCGTATGTTCTGTATAATCTCTTGTGAGTTGAAAGTCATGGCGTTTCTCCTGAAGTCGTTTGCTCAAACTCACTTTACCAGAGTGATGCTTGACTTTCAACTCAAATGAAACGCACCCAAATCTTTCTTGCGAAGATAATCGCCTTTTTTACGTTCGGCAATTTTTAGATTCTCTTCCACGCTCAGGTCGCGGAAGATGGCGCGGTGTTCGGGGACGAAGCCAATGCCCATGCTGGCGATATCGAAGGATCGCATACCGTTCACTTCCCGCCCGTTGTATATGATCTTGCCTTCACGCGGCGGGGTGAGTCCCAAAATGGATTTGAGCATGGTGGTCTTGCCCGCACCGTTGCGTCCCAGCAATGCAACAATCGAGCCCTTCGGCACGCGGACGTTCACTCCCTGCAGGATGTGATACTGACCGATGAAAGTGTGGATGTTCTGTACGTCGAGGATATTTTCCATGTGACCTCTTACACATTCAACTCATACAACCCGCCGAGGTAGGCGGTCTGTACTTCTTTGTTGGCAGCGATCTCAAAGGGAGTACCTTCGGCAAGGACTTTGCCCTGGTGCATGACCGTGATCTGGTCGGAGACGCTCATGACCACATTCATGTTGTGTTCCACGAGCATGACGGTTTTGTCGCCTGACGTTTGGATCTCTTGAATGAGCGCGATCAGTTCAGGGACTTGTTCCGATGCCATGCCTGCTGTCGGTTCATCGAGCAGCAGCACTTCGGGGTCGGGCGCGAGGATCATACCGAGTTCCAGTTTGCGCTGGTCGCCATGCGGCAGAGTCCGTGCGAGGGTGTGGACGCGGTCTTTCAAGCCGACTTTCTCGATGACTTCCAATGTCCGCTCGGCATAGTTTTTGAATTGTGAAGCGGCTTGCCAGAATTTGAAGTTATCACGTCCCAATGCCTGTGCGGCGAGACGAATGTTTTCAAAGACAGTCAGGTTGGGGAAGATATTGGTGATCTGGAAGGAACGCCCGATTCCATAATGAATGGTGCGATGGACGGGTTGATTCGTGATATCGCGTCCTTTTAAAATGACCTTGCCGCTGGTCGGTTCGATATTTCCGCTGAGCAGGTTGAAAAATGTGGTCTTGCCAGCCCCGTTGGGACCAATAATGGCATGCAATGAATTCTTGCGGACTTTGATGCTCACACTATCCACCGCGACGAGCGCGCCAAATTGCTTTGTCAGGTTTTGGGTTTCGAAGATGATCTCGTTATCCATAATGCCTTCCAGATGTGACCACGGACGACCGACCATGGACGATGGTTTTTGATGTCATCGTCCATGGTCGGTCGTCCGTGGTCGAAATAGAGTGACTGGAACCTCTCGCGAATTCCAGTCACTCATTGTAGTACGGAATTACTGTCCGCTTAGGTTGCCGTAGGGCAGGTCACCGCAGCGATCCTTCAGAGCTTCGGGGAGCAAGCAGGGAGGTTCGGGGCGGGAAGTGTCCACGTATTCGTAGAACGCGGCTTCGGGGTCGGTCACGTTGACGAGTTTGAGGATGTAAATATCCTGAATGGCAACATGATCTTCAGGGCGGATGTAGACGGTGCCCTTGGGACCTTCGAAGGTAATGCCTTCCATGGCAGCCTTGAGCGCTTCACCGCTGGCGTCGCCATTGGTCGCCTTGATGGCTTCCACAACCATGATGGCGGCGTTCATGCCGTCGGCATCGAAGAGGTCGGGGTTCACGCCATAGCGCGGCTTGGTGTTTTCAACCAGCCAGTCGTTGATGGCATTATCGGGGGCGCTGTAGTGATACAGGATGCCCGCGGTGGTGCCAACGGCATTCGCGAAGAAGGTCGGCATGAGGACGTTGTCGATGAAGGTCGCGCCAAGCGCCATCGATTCGGTCACACCCTGATCCTTGGCAGCCTGCACCAAAGAGACGAAGCCCGAGCCAGCCCAGGTCACGATGTAGGCTTCTGCGCCAGAGTTCGCGATCTGTTCCATGTACGGGGTAAAGTCGGTGGTGTCCAACGGGGCGAAGATATCGTCAGTGACGAATTCTGCACCTTCGAGGGAGCAGGCGTCGCGGAAGGCAGCGGCGGAACCCTGTCCAAACGCATAGTCAGGCGCGATCTGGACAAAGGTCGAATACTGCTGGGTCAGGGCGATACATTCGTTCATCGCATCCTGATAGTTGTTGCGGCTGGTGCGGAAGGTGAATTCGTTGAAGTTGACACCAGTAATGTCGTTCGCCGCGGCAGGAGCCACGATGAGCGGAATGCCGTTTTCGAGCGCAATGCCCTGCAGGGTGGCGGTAGCGCCAGAGGACACGGTACCGACCAGAACGTTCACGCCGTTGACGTCGATCAGTTCACGAGCGACGGTGGCGGTGTTCTCGGGGTTGCTGGCATCATCGCGGACGTACACAATGATCTCGCATTCGTCGAGCATGAAGGTGTTTTCCTGGGTGGCGGTGAGGTCAAACTTTTCACCAGCAGAACCAGGGGCACCCGTGGCGTATTCCATGCCGAGCATGAAGGAGCGCAGGATGTGAGCGCCATAGATCGCGAGCGCGCCAGAGGCATCGGTGATGAGACCAACTTTGATCGGCTCAGCACAGGTCAAGCCAGCGGCGGGTTCTTCCGTTGCGGCAGGAGCCTCGGTTGCGGCTTCTTCAGTCGCGGGGGCTTCGGTGGCTTCAACGGGAACTTCCGTCGCAGCGGGGGCGCAGGCAGCCAAGATAAGAGACAAGGCTACGAGCAAGAAAGCGAACGTGCGAAATACTTTCATTTTTTTCCTAGCGACCTGACAGTTTCACAAAAGCATATTGATCGGCACGAAAAAGCAGGTAAAGTTGTTTTGCGACAAACCACTTTTCCGGAGCCGACTCATGCCGATC
>VGOX01000443.1 GCA_016875755.1 Chloroflexota bacterium | reverse complement strand
CTCCACCTCTACGCATCTCAGCAACTTGAACAAGGACAGAAAGCCAATGACTTATTTGCCTATTTATTCGCCAAGCAACAGGCTTTTGCTCTTGCCCGATATTTTGCTGCCTTTTATCAAAACACAACTATCGAGTCTTTAAATAAAACCGCAGGCGTATTTTCCGCCTGCGGCAATTTTTGTTACTTCGCGTACTCGGTGGACCTCGTCTCGCGGATGACCGTTACGCGGATCTGACCGGGATATTGCATGGTCTCTTCGATCTTCTTGGCGATGTCGCGTGCCAGCCGCGCCGAGCCAAGATCGTCGATGGTATCTGGTTTGACGAGGATGCGTACTTCGCGTCCTGCCTGAATGGCGAAGGCTTGCTGCACGCCGTCAAACGACATGGACATTTCTTCAAGTGAGCGGATGCGCTTGATGTATGCCTCGAGGTCTTCGCGGCGTGCGCCAGGGCGCGCACCGGAGATGGCGTCTGCTGCTTCGGCGATGACCGCTTCCACAGTCTCCTGATCCACTTCATGGTGGTGCGCAGCGATGGCGTTGACGACGACGGGATTCACACCGTAGCGCTTACAAAATTCCGCGCCGAGTCCTGCGTGTGTCCCTTCCTGATTGTGATCCATGGCTTTGCCGATGTCGTGCAGGAAGCCGCCCATCTTGGCGAGTTCCACATTCGCGCCGATCTCAGCGGCGAGGATGCCCGCCAGTTTGGAGACTTCGACAGCGTGGGCGAGTTGGTTCTGCCCATACGAGGTGCGGAATTTCAGGCGACCCATCATGCGCAGGACTTCGGGATGAATACCTGTAACATTGGCTTCGTAGGCGGCTTGCTCGCCTGCTTCATTGATGATCTTCTCAACGGCTTTGGTTTCGTCTTCCACGATCTTTTCGATATGCGCGGGGTGAATGCGTCCATCCAAAATTAATTTCGAGAGCGCGCGGCGACCGATCTCGCGGCGCACGGAGTCGAAGCAGGAGACAGTGACAGAGTCGGGCGTATCGTCCACGATCACATCCACACCTGCGGCTTGCTCGAAGGCTTTGATGTTGCGTCCGTTGCGGCCCACGATGCGTCCCTTCATTTCTTCACTCGGCAGTGTGACCACGGCGCGGGTGACTTCGGCTACATGCTCGGAGGCAACGCGTTGGATGGCATCCGCGATGAGCTTGCGGGCGCGTTTTTCACCTTCTTCACGCGCTTCGGCTTCGATCTGACGGATGATGCGCGCCATGTCGCCGCGGGCTTCTTTTTCGACAGCGGCGAATAGGTCTTTGCGTGCATCGTCCTGTGTCATCTGCGCGATGAATTCCAACTTCTTCATCTGATCTTCGTACAGCTTATCGATTTCATTGGCGCGCTTGTCCACCTGTGATTGGCGGCGGTTGAGATTTTGCTCACGCTGTTCGATCTTGTCGTAGCGGCTGTCCACCTCAGAACGGCGCTTTTCGAGGCGCTCTGTATCGCGGTTCAGATCGATGCGCCGTTCCTTGATCTCGCTTTCGGAGGCTTGGATGATCTTGGCGGCGTTCTCCTGCGCACCTTTAACGATCATGTTCGCCTGAGTTTGCGCGGCTTTTAGAATGTCATCCGCTTTTTCCTGGCGGGCTTTTGCGGCACGGTCTGCCTGGTAGCGATGGAAAAAGTACCCGGCAACGACGCCAACGATCAGCACCAATATCTCACTAATAATAACGATCGGGGTCATAAGGTTTCCTCGTCTTCGTAGAGTGTTTCTTCCGCATGCGCTTCGTTCCAAATTCTGGTGACGACAGGGGCAATGACGGAGTAGGGAAAGCCGCGCCTTGCAAGGTATTCGGACAGTTTCTTGCGAAACTCGCCCCATTCCTGACCCTTGAGCCTGTTCGCTCGTTTCAGGGCAGATTCATACGCCAGGGCATCTTCATCCATGTTGGAGACGGCGGCTTGCACGGTCTCGTCGTCCAACCCTTTTTGACGAAGTTCCATCGTCACGGCGCGGCGGCTGCGGGGGCGGAAGATGTTGCGATTTTCCCCCCACACGCGGGCAAATTCAGGGTCGTTGGCAAGGTTGCTGGCACGCAATTTTTCGAGGGTCGTTTCGATCACCTCTTCAGGAAATTCGTGCTTTTGCAGGTTTTGCCGTATTTCCTTCTCAGAGCGGACGCGGTAGCTCAAAAAGAGCAGGGCTTGTTGCAATGCCCGTTCTTGAGAATCTTCGACTTGCAGGCTGGCGATCTTCTCGTCGCTGAGTGTATCGCCGACTTTGAGCCATGCAGCTGTGATGCGTGCCAACCCGAAGGCAAATTCCCCATCCAGGTGAATGTTCACCCGATTGGGATTCTTCTTTTGCACTTGGAGGGCGGTTATTTTTTTCATTTTTAAACGCGCACAGCCGAGACCTCCGTTCTAAACGGCCTCGGCTGTGGAAAATGTCTGGATTGTCTGACCAGTTCCAGGTCCCGAATGAGGCGGGAAGTGGGTAGATCAAATCTCGTGACGGTGATATGTCACGTTCGGCACTTGGTTGTTAGGGTGAAGCCAGGTGTGCTCTCAAATTTAATCCTGTACGAGCCTTCACAGAGTAACTCCCAAAACGGGGGAGGGTGGTGCGCGAATTTTCCAGTCAGTTTCGAGCCAAGACCGCAAATGCGGACGGAAGTTTTTAAGTTTTAATAATTATACATGAATTTCACGATTTGTTAACATTTTTATACCCATGGTCACAGATTGCGCCTTACCTTTTTTTCAGAAAAGCATAAGTGAGTCCTCTGCAAGAAGCCGTTCATTAATAGCCAAAACTTGGGCTGAAAACCAGCCGGGAGCGTAGCCAGCGCGGCGAAAAAACGAAAAAAGAAACCACGGCGGCGGGTGCTGCGTCGTTTTGCAGGCTTTTTGCTGCTTCTGCCTGCTTCATTTTGTTGCTCAGATAGCGTTGGATGCGCCGCA
>VGOX01000442.1 GCA_016875755.1 Chloroflexota bacterium | reverse complement strand
GTAGAAGGCGCCTGCCCATGAGTTCTCCAGACGTTTCCGTTGTTTCTCTGGCAGTTCACTGGCGGCGCTAATCAATGCGGGTTGTTGGTGTTTGGTGTTTTTTCTGAACATGCGTTGATTGTATTAAATTTTTTCGGTTTTGACGAGGGTTGCTACCCTTTTTGCAGTGGAGTCACACATGTGTTTCGGGCAGGTTCTCGCAATTTGTGCCTTCGCGCTCGAACAGGTACGGCACCGCATCAGCGCGGAAGCCGTCAATGCCGAGGTCGAGCCAGAAGCGTGCAACATTGAGCATTTCCTCTTGGACTTTGGGATTATCAAAATTCAAGTCGGGCTGGCTGGCGTAAAAGCGATGCCAGAAATATTGCCCCGCCTGTTCATCCCATGTCCAGTTGGAGGTTTCGGTGTCCACGAAGATGATATGCGCATCCTTGTATTTCTCGTTCGTGTCGCTCCACACGTAGTAATTGCGGCAGGGAGAATTTTTGTCGGCGCGGGCGGCTTGGAACCAGGGATGTGCGTCCGATGTATGATTCAGCACGAGGTCCATGACGAGGCGGATTCCGCGCTGATGCGCCGCTTCGATCAGGACTTTGAGATCGTCCAGCGACCCGTAGGCTGAGTCCACGCTGTAGTAGTCTGCAATGTCGTAGCCGTCGTCGTTGAGCGGCGAGGGGTAGATCGGCATGATCCAGATGCAATCCACGCCGAGGGTTTGCAGGTAATCGAGTTTTTCGGTCAGCCCGCGTAAGTCGCCGCGCCCGTCGCCGTTGCTGTCCTTGAAGGCGCGGACGGAGATTTCATAAAAGACTGCGTTCTTGTACCAGGGTTCGTTATTCATAATTAGATCGTGATCGCATTCTGTTTGATGATTTCACTGTACCAATACGCGCTTTGTTAAGGGATGCGGCGCAGGGTGTCATATTCCACGCGCATCAAACCAAAGCGCGGACCATAGCCGCGTTCCCATTCGAAGTTGTCGAACACGCTCCAGACAAAATAGCCGTTCACATCCGCGCCTTGTTGGATGGCTTCATGCAAACCCTGAAGATGCGATTTGATGTAGTGAATGCGGCTGATATCGTTCACGAAGCCGTTTTCATCGGGAGTGTCGGGAGTCGCGCAGCCGTTCTCGGTGACGTAGAGTTTTGGGCTGCCATAATTCTCCTTGACATAGAGCAGTTCGCGCTTCAACCCGTCGGGGTCAATGCCCCAGTTCATGTCGGTTCTTCCCCACCCCGGGGCGGAATATGGCGTGAGGCGGGCTTTGTTCAGTCCGCCGAATACGTCAAAGGAAACGAGGTCGGTGTTGTAGTAATTCAAGCCGAGGTAATCCATCGGTTGCTGGATGAGTTCCATATCGCCCTCATGAATCTTTGGTTGATGCGAACCAATGAAGTCAAATAGTTTTTGCGGATACTCGCCCTTGAACACAGGGTCGAGAAAGAGCGCATGGGTTTCATCATGCACGCGCTGGGTGGCGTCGAGGTCTTCCTGTTTGTCGCTGGCGGGCAGTAAGCCGTTGAGATTGAGGATCAAACCGATCTCGCCTTTGTAGCCGTCCTGACGGAAGAGTTGCACGGTCTTCCCATGCGAAAGCAACAGATGATGCGCAGCTTGATAGGCTTGCGAATAATCGCAAATGCCTGGGGCATGCAAGCCTGTGGCATAGCCTAAAAATGCGGCAACCCACGGCTCATTGTGCGTAGACCAAAACGTGACGCGGTCTCCGAGGCGTTCGAACACATGGCTGGCGTATTCCGCAAATCGGTCGGTTGTATCACGGTTTGCCCTGCCGCCTTTATCTTGCAGGGCTTGGGGCATGTCCCAGTGGTAGAGCGTGGTCTTGGGTTGAATGCCCTGCTTGAGCAGTTCGTCCAACAGGAGGTCGTAAAAATCCAACCCTTTGAGGTTGGGATTGCCTGCACCCGTCGGCATGACCCGCGACCACGAAATGCCGAAGCGATAATATGGAAAGCCGAACTGCTTCATCAGCGCGATGTCTTCAGGCATGCGGTGGTAGTGGTCGAGGTCGGTGTCGGCATTGTCGCCGTGCAGAACATGATAGGGCGTATGTGCGAAGCGGTCCCAGATGGATTCTCCGCGTCCGTCTTCGTTCCATGCACCTTCGATCTGATAAGCGGAAGCCGCCACACCCCAAATAAATGTTTCAGGAAATTTCAACGTTGTCATAAATCAAAAGTGGACTGGCTCCCCAGTCCACTTTACTCCTTTATCCTTTGACTGAGCCTGCGAGCAACCCGCGTACGAAGTATCGCTGCAGCGCGAAGAAGACCGCCAGCGGCATAAGCATGCTGACGAATGCGCCTGCTGTGAGCAGGTGCCAATCCTGTCCCTTTTCGCCGACGATGGATGCCAGCGCAAAGGTGACGACTCGGTTCTTGTCACCGAGGAAGACCAATGCCACGAGGTAATCGTTCCATACCCATAGGAATTGGAAGATGGCGAACGAAGCCAGCGCGGGAATGGAAAGCGGCAGGATTAACTTGGTGAAAATGGTGAAGTTCGATGCGCCGTCAATATAGGCGGCTTCGAGCAGATCCCTTGGCAGGGTGCTCATATAGTTGAAGAGCAGATAGGTGGCAAGCGGCAAGCCGAAGCCTGTGTGTGCCAGCCAGATGCCGAGGAAGGTTCCGTTCAGGTTGAGTTTGGTGTAATCCTGAAGAATCGGCACGAGCGAGATTTGCAGCGGCACGACGAGAATCGCAACCACCATGGTGAAGAGCAAACCACGCCCGGGGAAGTTTAGCCATGCAAACCCGTATGCCGCAAACGCTGCGATCAAGATCGGGATGATGGTGGCTGGAACCGCAACCGCCAGCGAGTTGAGGAAGGCGCCGCCGAGGTTGTTTCCCTGGCGGATGATCTCGTTGCCCGCCGCATCGGTGAATGAGATTGTCTTGCCTGTCAAAACGTC
>VGOX01000441.1 GCA_016875755.1 Chloroflexota bacterium | reverse complement strand
GAAGAATATCGCATCACTGCAAAATACCTCCATTACGAAACTGCTAAAGTTGTAAAAAAAGCAGAGGTCATCGGCACAGAGACACAAGTAACTCTTTTAGGAGAAGTCCATTTCAACCTGCATGGCGCGGACTGCTCAATCGTCGCTGAAAAAAGCGGAGACCAGTTACTCCTGCATTTTGCGGATAAAACAAACGCCAAAACCACCTATGGTGGCGGGCGCAGAACCTACATCACTGTACCTGAAAAAGATGAATTTCTGCTCGACCTCAATCTTGTAGATAATTGGCCCTGTGCCTACACTCCCTATGCCACCTGTCCCGTTGTGCCAAGGGAAAATCACCTGTCCATTCCAATTGAAGCAGGCGAGCTAAAATATCACGAATAAAAAAATGGGCAGTGAATTTTTCACTGCCCATTTTTTTGAATTTGAAATGTTTATTCGATCCAAGTCACTCGGTCTTCAAAACTGGCGCGGGTGTAGGGTTCTGGTAAAACTTCTGGGTAGCCGACATAAATAAACCCTAAAATATGCTGGTCTTCTGCAAACCCTAAAAACTCCTTCACTTTTGCATCTCGCGCCCATTCGCCCGTACGCCAAATTGCGCCAAGCCCCTTTGCATAAGCCGCGAGCAAAATATTTTGTGCAGCCGCAGAGGCAGAAGAGATATTCTCGATCTCAATGGCTTTAGTATCAGGTGCGGGCTTGTCTGCGCCGATGGCAATGACCACAGGTGCGCGAAGCGGCAATGCTCGGGGCTTGTCTGCTGCTTCGGTTGGTGCAGCAGGATTCCGTTCCAGAAAAGAGGCGGCGAATACGTCGCCTAATTTATTTCGCCCGTCACCTGTCAACACCACGAATCGCCAAGGGCGCACTTTGTAATGGTTCGGGGCTTGCGCGCCAGCATTCAAAAGTTTTTCGACCAAGTCACGCGGCAAAGCATCCTGCTTTACCTTACTAATTGTTTGTCGTCCATGAATTGCTTCAAATACTTCCATCGTTCCTCCGTGTCACAAAGACGCTTGCGGGTAAAATTGTCTTACCATGAAAATATTTTACTCGGAAGCACATCGCCAACATTATCCGTCTTTTGAGGTTTTCGACGGCGGGATTCGCGTGCCTTATTTTGAAAATCCCGACCGCATGGACAGGATCGTTTCAGCGCTTCAAAAAACGGATTGGGCGGAATTTTCCGCACCGCAGGATTTTGGACTCGACCCGATCCTCGCCGTGCATGACCGTGACTACATCAACTTCCTCGCCTCATGCTGGGACGAGTGGCTGGCTTCTGACCCTGAGATTGCGGCTTCGCCCGAGCAGCATGCCTTTCTGCCTGCCACCTTTGCATTGCGACGTCCAGCCCGCCCCACCGCCTCCATCCGCGGACGCGGCGGTTACTATATCATGGACCTCTCCGCCTGCATAACCGCAGGGACGTATCAGGCCGCACTGACATCTGCAAATATCGCATTAACCGCCGTCAATTCATCCTTCATCCTTCATAATTCATCCTTTGCTCTCTGCCGCCCACCTGGTCACCACGCAGGGAAGGATTACGCTGCTGGCTATTGCTTCATCAACAATGCCGCTGTCGCCGCGAATTGGCTTTCCGCAAAAGGAAAAGTTGCCATCCTCGACATTGATTATCATGGCGGCAACGGTACACAGGATATTTTCTACGAACGCGATGACGTGTTGACCATCTCCATTCACGGCGATCCCGATTTGGAATATCCGCACTACGTCGGCTTTGCGGATGAAACAGGTGCAGGTGCAGGATTTGGCTTCCACAAAAACTTTCCGCTGCCGAAAGACACAGGGGACGAAGGGTATCTATCGGCGTTGGAAGAAGCGTTGACGATGATCCGCAGCTTCACACCAGATTTCCTCGTCCTCTCTTTTGGCGCAGACACTTTCGGCGACGACCCGTTGGGGATGTTTCACGTCACCCGTGCTGGATTTTCAGAGATTGGAAAAAAGGTCGCTGGATTAAATCTCCCCACTGCCATTATCATGGAAGGTGGGTACGCCAACGAAGCGCTTGGCGAGAATACCGTCACCCTACTGAAGAATTTCAAATGAGAAAGACTTTTGTACTGCTTTTACTGATCGTGTTCGCCCTCTCCGCCTGCGGACCCTCCGCCGAAGAGCAAGCCACCATGACGGCCGCAGCGTGGACGGAAACTCCCACTTCCACGCTGACATTTACTCCCACCTTTACCCTTACGCCAACGATCACCCTCACCCCAACTCTCACACTGACACCCACTGTCACTGCCACACCGACAGCCGCCCTGCCAACAGTAACCGTCAATAAGCAGGCGGCGCATTGCCGTTATGGACCGTCTGCCGCGTTCTTACATGCCGCAGACTTATACGCAGGTGATAAAGGCGTTGCGCGCTGGCGTGGAGTGTACAGTCAGTGGTTGTATGTTCAATTCGAGAAACTCAGCTATTCCTGTTGGGTTGCCCCATCCGTTGTGGATGTGGTCGGTGATGTGAGTGTGCTTCCGAAAGTAGAACCTGACCTGCAGCGAGTCGGCAGCAATATGTATGGTCCACCGCCGAATGTGCAGGCGTACCGTAACGGAAATGAAGTCACTATCACCTGGGATCGTGTAGAGATGACTAAGGACGATGATCGCGGCTACTTCATCGAAGCCTTCGTCTGTCAGGGCGGCGCATACCTATGGTGGACATTTTCCTACCCTGACCAATTCACAACCGAATACACTGTCGAGGATGAAGCAGGGTGTATTGCCGAGTCTTATGGAAAGTTATTTACCGTAGAAAAACACGGCTACTCCCTGCCAGTGGAGATTCCCTGGCCCAAGCCTTTAATCGAGTAGGGAGCGGCGGCTAACCGCTCCCTCTCACACCACCGGACATGCGGGTCCGCATCCGGCGGTTCACCAAGAGTGGCGCAGATACTCTTGCGCTGGATTTTCTTCTGTCTCG
>VGOX01000440.1 GCA_016875755.1 Chloroflexota bacterium | reverse complement strand
TGACCGCCGCCGAGGAAAAAAGAATCATTGCACTCGTAAAGAAAGCGGTGAGTTGAGTGTAATCTCGCCCTGACCGCTTGGAATAAATAGTTCATCCTGGGTGGGTAGAACCTGGCTTTTACCCACCCTTTGCGTTAATGTTCGGTAAAGAGTATAGAGGAGAGACAATGCCCCAGGAATACATCGAAATTCACGGCGCGCGTGAAAATAATTTGAAGAACGTTTCGTTGCGCATCCCCAAACGCAAGATCACCATCTTCACAGGCGTGTCTGGCTCGGGCAAATCGTCCATTGTGTTCGATACGATAGCGACTGAGTCGCAGCGCCTGCTCAACGAAAATTTCAGTATGTTCGTGCGGAATTTCCTGCCAAAGTATTCCCAACCTGAAGCGGATTCCATTGAGAATCTGAGCATGTCTATTGTGGTGGATCAGAAGCGGATGGGCTGCGGCTCACACTCGACCGTGGGCACGGTCACCGACATCAACACGATCCTACGCCTGATGTTTTCCCGCATCGGTCAACCGCATGTGGGACCCTCCAATGTCTTCGGCTTCAACGACCCGAAAGGGATGTGCCCGAACTGTAACGGCTTGGGTCGCAAACTGGATGTGGACTTGGAAAAATTCATGGATACATCCAAATCCTTGAATGAAGGCGCAATTTTGTTTCCAGACTATGCCGTTGAAGGCTGGTACTGGAGTCAACTCATCAGCACGGGCATGTTCGACCCTGATAAGAAGTTGTCCAAATATTCGAAAAAAGAAATGGACGATCTCTTGCACAGTGGACCGATAAAGATCAAGACAAAAGTTGGGGCAAAAGATATCAATATGACCTTCGAGGGCATTGTCACCCGCTTTACAAACAAATACATCAAAGGCGATTTGAAGACCAAGTCCGAGCGGACTCAAAAGATGGTGGAACCTTTCATGACGATGGGTCCCTGTACCCTGTGTCACGGAGCGCGTTTGAGTCAGGAAGTCTTGAAATGTAAGATCAACGGCTACAACATCGGCGAACTCACAAGCATGGAAATCCCTGTGCTGATCGAAACCTTGAAAAAATTCAAAGAACCTGCCGCTGAGCCATTGGTCAAAGCGATTCTCGAACGCTTGCAGAATCTTTCAGATATTGGTTTGGAATATCTCAGCCTCAGCCGTGAAACGGATACGCTTTCGGGTGGTGAGTCACAGCGCGTGAAGGTGGTCAAGCATTTGGGTAGCAGTCTGACCGACGTGATTTATATCTTTGATGAGCCGAGCGTGGGGTTGCATCCGCGCGATGTGCATCGCATGAATGAGTTGCTGCAAAAATTACGTGACAAGGGCAACACCGTCATTGTTGTGGAGCATGACCCCGATGTCATCAAAGTGGCAGATCATGTTGTGGATGTGGGACCGCTTGCAGGTCCGCATGGAGGCGAGATCGTCTACGAAGGCAGTTATGCCAACCTGCTCAAGTCCAACACATTGACGGGCAGGCACATGCAGCAATCTGTCCCGATAAAGGATTCGTTCCGCACGCCGACGGGCAAATTGCCGATCAAAAATGCGAAGGTCAACAACTTGAAGAACGTCAGTGTGAACATTCCTAAAGGTGTGTTGACCGTGGTGACAGGCGTGGCGGGTTCTGGTAAAAGCTCACTCATCAATGATGTTTTTCAATACCAGCATCCCGATGCGATTGTGATCGATCAATCCGCAGTGGGTGTGAACAGCCGCTCGAATCCCGCCACGTACACGGGTATTCTGGACGATGTCCGCAAGGCGTTTGCATCGGCGAACAAGGTGCAGGCTTAACTGTTCAGCTTCAACTCGAAGGGCGCTTGTGAGAATTGTCAGGGACTTGGTGTGATCTATACCGACCTTGCTTTTCTCAATGAGGCGAAAACTCCCTGCGAAGTCTGCGGCGGCAAACGCTTCAAAGATGAAGTGCTGGCATACAAACTCAACGGCAAATCCATCAGCGATGTACTGGCGATGAATGTGGGACAGGCGCTTGAATTATTTGAGATCAAAGAAGTGGTCAAAAAGTTGCAAGCCATGAGCGATGTGGGCTTGGACTATATCGGGCTCGGTCAGCCCTTGAGCACGCTTTCGGGCGGTGAATGTCAGCGCATCAAACTCGCCAGCGAGTTGCATAAAAAGGGCAGCATCTACATCATGGACGAACCGACTACGGGTTTGCATATGTCAGATATAGGTCATCTCATGGAAGTCATCGACTGTCTCGTGGACACAGGCAATACGGTTGTGGTTATCGAACATAATTTACACGTCATCAGGAACGCTGATTGGATCATCGACATGGGTCCCGAAGGCGGCAGCAAAGGCGGTCAGGTCATGTTTGAAGGCACGCCCAAAGAGTTATTGAAGGCAAAGCAATCTCTTACAAGTGCGTATTTGAGAAATTAAGCGATCAATATATCTTTCTGAAATAAGGTTTATGAATATGAGCAAAGTCATTCTCGGTTTCACCATTTCATTGGACGGCTTCATCAACGACCGCAACGGCAGCATTGATGTTTTATATCCCGACCTCCTTGATTGGCAGGAATCCGAGATGGGGAAGGAATCCATTCAAGATACTGGCGCAGTAGTGATGGGGCGCAACACCTTCAACATGTCAGAAGACCCGGATTGGTTTGCAGGCAATTACGAGTATCAAGTGCCGATCTTTGTCCTTACCCATCATGCCCCAAAGAAGCATCCAAAAGAGACGGAGCAGTTGACTTTTACCTTCGTCACGGACGGTTTGGAAAGTGCGATCCGTCAAGCGAAAGAGGCGGCAGGAGAGAAGGATGTCAACATCATCGGCGCGGCGAACACGGCGCAGCAATGCCTGAGAGCGGGTCTCGCCGATGAACTCCAAGTGGATATCATGCCCATCTTGCTTGGCGGTGGATCGCGTTTGTTTGAGCATCTTGGTGAAAGCCAGATCCAATTGGAACGGGTCAAAGTGATGGAATT
>VGOX01000439.1 GCA_016875755.1 Chloroflexota bacterium | reverse complement strand
AGTGACCTGCTCCCATAAAATTTGCAACGGGGTGCGCCCGCCGCGTTCGATGAGTTCATTAACACCGTATTTCTCGGTGCGTTCGTTCACTTGTTGCGAAGTAAGACCTGTGCTTTGGGATGAAGCCAGTTCATCCAGCACAGGTTTGTTTTCAATGGTATGCCAGTTCATTTGATTCCTGTTTTATTCACCACAGATGAACGCAGATAAAAAGGATTTACTACTTTATCAAGTAGGCATCTGTCCAAGTATCGGTGTTCATCTGTGTTTATCTGCGGTTGGATTTTCTTACATTCCATTTATACCACTTGCCGCATTTCTCAGCGCGGAACGAATCATTAGATACTCGGTGATGTTTTCGGCTGTGACGATGCCAACCAACTGCCCGCCGTGCGTTACAGGCAGAGCGGGTACGCCCGATTCTTGTATCCGCATTAGTGCTTTTTCCACCATCTCATAGGAATCCACTTCGGGCAGGTTTGTTTTCATCACTGCCGAAACTGCAATATTTTGCCCATGCTGGGTGAGGGCGGCGAGGAAGTCATCGCGGGTGATGATGCCCACAATGCGCTCTTCGTCAATGACGGGGAAATCATGCTGCGACCCTGACAAAATCAACTGCGACATGCGCGAGAGCGGATCGCGTGGCGAGAGGGATTTATACTCCGTAAGCATGGCGCGCCCCACGGGAATGCCGCTGATGGCGTTCCTCATCTGCACCATACTGGCTTCCTGCGAAGCCCCGATCCACACGAATAAAGCGATGAAGAGCAGGAATGGATTGCCGAACAAGCCGAAAAAACCAAGCAGAAGCGCAAACCCCTGACCTACATTTGCGGCGATCTGCGTAGCGCGGACGTATTCCATACGCATGGCGATCAGCGCCCGCAACACGCGTCCGCCGTCCATGGGGAAGGCGGGCAACAGGTTGAACAGCACCAATGAAATGTTGACGATCATCACACGCTCGAGAAAATTGCCCGAAGCAACGGTCAGCTCGTTAAGCGGCACCAAACTCGACGTTAAGAAAAGATACGCAAACAATCCCGCAGCAATGACCACATTCACAGCAGGTCCCATCAATGCCACCCACAATTCCTCAATGGGTTTCTCAGGCATGCGCTCCAGCCGCGCCACGCCGCCGATGGGGTAGATCGTAATGTCGCGGGTTTTGATCCCGTATTTGCGCGCCGTCAGTGCGTGCCCATACTCATGCAAAATCACGCACAGGAACAACGTGAGGATGAAGCCAATACCTTTCAATACCTCGCCCCAGTTTTGATGTTCAAGCCAGTGCGTGTATCCAACCCAGCCGATCAACAACAGGAACGTGGTGTGGATGAACACATCAATTCCCGCAAAGGTTCCAATCTTGAATTGCCATTTCATAATTCGCTCCTTCTAAGCATGAAGCATTGTACAAAACCATTGTTAGAAAAATGTTATAACGATGCTTTCAAAATCTATCAGGATGCCCCCCGCCTCGGACTCGCTCCAACCTGATTCACGACCCCCGACATTTTCCCCGCCCCAAATAAAAATCGCCCATCCACCGATGAGCGATTTTTCCCTACCCGACCAATTGGCTAACTTACTACTGAACCATCCCCATCTTTTTACCTGCTTCATAAATGACCTGCATCGCATGTTCAATGTCAGCAGGTTCGTGCGCGGCAGTGACGGTGGAGCGCAGGCGCGAGAGACCTTCCTGCACGGCAGGGGAGACCACGGGCAGTACGAACACATCATTTTCCTGGCAGTATTTCGTCATAAAGAAAGCGCGTTCATCGGTGCCGCACAGCACAGGGACGATGGCGGTTTCGGTCAGCAGGGTGTCGAAGCCCATGCCTTTCAACCCGCCGATGAACTGCTTGGTATTCTCGTTCAGGCGTTCAATGCGCCACGGTTCATCCAAAATGACTTTGAATGCTTCGTTGGCGGCGGCGGCTTGGGCGGGTGGTAATGCAGCAGAGAAGATGTAAGCGCGGCTGCCGTGACGCAGGTAATCGATCAATTCCTTTTTGCCGGCAACGTATCCGCCCACCGAAGGGATGGTCTTGCTGAGTGTGCCCATCTTGATGTCGATCACATCGCCCATATTGAAATATTCTTCGATGCCCGTGCCGCGTGCGCCGAGCACGCCGACGGAATGTGCTTCGTCGATCATCAGCCAGGCATTGTATTTTTTGCTCAAATCCACGATCTTAGGCAGGTCAATGATGTCGCCGTCCATGCTGAAGACCGAGTCTGCGATGACGAGTTTGGCAACATCGGAAGGCGCGTTCTTGAGCAAGCCTTCAAGGTGATCCATATCATTGTGACGGAAGCGGCGGAACTCCGCTCCTGACATCAGACAGCCGTCCACGATGGAGGCGTGGTTGATCTTGTCCGAGAAGACGTAATCGCCGCGTCCCATCAGGGTGGAGATGACCGTCAGGTTGGTTACATAGCCCGAGGTGTAGGTAATGGCGGATTCGGTATGTTTGAAATTCGCGATGGTTTCTTCGAGTTCGGTGTGCAGGGTCAATGTCCCAGCCAGTGTGCGGACGCCGTTCGTGCCTGTACCCCATTTGTCCACGGCTTTTTTTGCGGCTTCGTTGATGCGTGGGTGGCCGACCAGCCCCAGGTACGAGTAGGAAGCGTACATGCCCATCGTCCGCCCCTTCACACGCACCTTTGCACCGCCCAAAATCTCTTCCACAGGTTGGTTGTAGAAATAAAGATCGTGCTCCTTCATTGTGTCCACGCGCGCCTTGAGCGCGGCAATGCGCCGAGTAGCGGCGTTATCTTTTGTATGGAAATCCATGTGTTTGCCTCCGATGCAGAATGGCGTAAGTTTAGTCGAGGGAGGGACGATTGTCTAGTGAGCGGGTTGGCCCGGGTGGGCGTCAGTTTTTTGAAAACTGAGTAGTAGGGAGGAATTTTGCTTTACCAATCGGAGAACGACGCCAGGGGTGATTAGGGGCAGGAATAGAAG
>VGOX01000438.1 GCA_016875755.1 Chloroflexota bacterium | reverse complement strand
GGTTTCTTTTTTCGTTTTTTCGGCGCGCTGGCTACGCTCCCGGCTGGTTTTCAGCCCAAGTTTTGGCTATTAATGAACGGCTTCTTGCAGAGGACTCACAGATGGAGTTAAACCATGACAAATAAAGTGAGTGAGGTCGCTGCGACTGGCGCAAAGGTGATGGATGAAGTGGCGCGTGCGGTGGTGGGCAAACGCAGTGTGCTTGAAATGATCATGACCTCGGTGCTGGCAGGCGGGCATGTGCTGTTGGAGGATTTTCCCGGGCTTGGCAAGACCTTGATCGCGCGTTCGTTCTCGACCGTGTTGGGCTTGGATTTCAAACGCATCCAATTCACACCTGACCTGCTGCCCGGTGACATCACTGGCGGCTACGTGTTGGATCGCTCCCGCAATCAGTTTCAATTGCGCCACGGACCGATCTTCTCGAACATCGTGCTGGCTGATGAGATCAACCGCGCGTCACCGAAGACACAATCCGCTTTGCTCGAAGCGATGCAGGAAGGACAAGTGACGCTCGAAGGTGAAAGCATGATACTGCCTGAGCCGTTCCTTGTGCTGGCAACCCAAAACCCCATTGAGTATGAAGGCACATTCCCGCTGCCCGAAGCGCAGTTGGATCGTTTCATGATCAAGTTGTCCATTGGTTACCCTGATGTTTCAGAAGAAAAAGAGATCCTGAATCGCCGTCACACCCGCAGGCAGGATGATGTGGAATTGAAGCCCGCCACCACTGCCGCAAAATTGATGAAGATGCGCGAGACCGTTGAAGCTGTGCATGTTGACCCTGATCTCGAAGAATACATTGCCCGCCTTGTGCATGAAACCCGCCGTGACCGCCGCGTGGCTGTCGGCGCAAGTCCGCGTGCTTCGTTGGCATTCTTGAAAATGGCGCGCGCCCATGCCGCCTTGAATGGGCGTGATTACATTCTGCCCGACGACATCAAGCGCTTTGCAAACCCGATCCTTTCGCATCGCATCATCCTATTGCCCGAATATTGGGTGGCACGCGATATTACAGGTGAAGTCATCAAGGACGTGCTGGCAAAGGTCGCTGTACCAGTGGTGGGCGGGCAGTGAGTCGAATTGCATTGCTGGCGGCAGTCATTTATCTCATCATTCTCGCGGGCGTTGGCACGCTCAACGGCGCGATGGTGGGGCTGGCGCTGCCATTGGTGTTGTATCTGCTCGCGGGCCTCTGGCGCGGACCTGAATCCCTGAACCTGACTGCCCATCGCACTCTCAGCGCGGAACGGATTTCCCCCGGCAGCACGGTCACCATTGAGATCACTGTCACCAATCACGGCGAGGCGTTGGAACAAATCCTGCTGCGTGATCAACTCCCGCCGTTTCTCGAAGTCATCGAAGGTGCATCAAGCCGCCTCGTCAGCCTGCCTGCGCGTGAGACGATTTCATGGTCCTACACCGTACAAGGACGACGCGGCAGCCACACCTTCACTCATCTGGAAGCACTCGCCGAAGACCGTTTTGGATTGCTGACCAAAAAATCACTTCTTCCTACGACGGGCAGCCTGCTCATCCTCCCAAGCCTTGTCCGCGCCCGACACATTGCCATCCGCCCGCGACAGACGCGCGTGTATTCAGGCATGATTCCTGCGCACCAAGGCGGCACGGGGATTGAGTTCTTCGGCTTGCGTGAATTCCAGCCCGGTGATTCGCCGCATCACATCAACTGGCGCGTCTCAGCGCGGCAGGGAAGCACACTCTACTCCAACGAATATCAACAGGAACGTGTTGCCGATGTCGGGATCATCCTCGACGGCAGGCGGCGCGTCAATGAATTCGGCGGCGGACGTTCGATCTTTGAATCCTCCGTCGTTGCGGCGGTGGCGGTTTCCTCTGCGTTATTGGGGGAAGGCAATCGCGTCGGCTTGTTCATCAACGGCAAACGCCCCAAGTGGACGTCACCCGGCTATGGCAAATATCAACGCGAGCGCATCATGCAAGACCTCGCTCTCGCAGAAGTAGGCGACAGCCACGATTTCAAATCGCTGATCATTCCGCGCCAATTGTTCCCGCCCAATTCGCAGATCATCCTCATCAGCCCGCTCAGCGCGGACGATATTCCCGTGCTATCGCAAATGCGCGCGCGCGGGTATCAGCTTCTGGTCATCAGCCCTGACCCTGTCTCCTTTGAAGCCCGCGGACTTGGGGGGCGTCCCTCCCTGCAGCTTGCTGTCCGCATTGCGCGATTGCAGCGCGAGGTGCTCCTGCGGGACATGCGTCATGTCGGTGTGCAGGTCGTCAATTGGGACGTGGCAGTTCCGTTCGAGCAGGTCGCCCGCGCTGCATTGAGCCGACCTTCGTCCTTTTTGCATGCCATTCAACGCGGAGTCCGCTCATGACGCTCATCTTGACGTTTACCTCGATTGCACTCATTGTAGGTGTATTGGCTTTTGGAATTGCAATGAATGGACGCATATTAGCATCTGTAATTGTCACAATTTTGGGACTAGTCTGGCTGGTTTTGCATTTACGCGGAATAAACCGATTTAGCAGGTTCATGTTCGCAATTTTTGTCTTGATTTCTCTTATTTGTGTTTGGGTGGAAATCCCCCCTTCATTTGCTCTTGCCGGCATTACCTTATCCCTCACTGCCTGGGACTTGAGCACTTTTGGTCAACGCCTCGCCATGACAGACAGCCCATCCGACGCACGGCAATCTGAAAACGCACATCTCCTCCGCTTGTTTCTTGTGCTTGGTTTGGGCGTGTCTGGCTATATCGCTGCAACGTTGTTTGAGGTCAACCTCACCTTCGGTGCGGCGGCATTATTGGCATTGCTGGGGATTTGGGGTATCAGCTCGTTAGTGTATCGCCTGCGCAGTTGTGAATAATGCAATCCGTTGGTGCGCCAAGCGAAGCTTGGCGTTTCTTGCAGAGTGCAAGTCTCTGCCGAACAAGGTCTAACCAACCATTCGTACCGAGTGTTGCAATGATGAAGGAGAACACTAAAACAGGTTAGAGAAG
>VGOX01000437.1 GCA_016875755.1 Chloroflexota bacterium | reverse complement strand
GCATTCCACTTGCCCACGCTGGAATTACACTATCAAGCCACGACAAACTCCAAATCTTTGTTTGTAAAGTGCGGAGTTATTCTTTTACAAGCCCTTAGTATGGCAAAGGTATTGCGCATCCAGTCAGATCAGATGCGAATGAAGCGTCGGCAGTTTGCAGAGGAGCAGGCGCATAAAGCACCTGTTAAGATGATTGTGCCGATGGCTTTTCTAACCTTCCCCTCGATTTTCCTTGTTCTTATGGCTCCAGCTGCTTTTCAAATCATGGCTGCATTCGGCGGTGGTATTGGTGGTGGTGTCCTTGGGAATTAAACATTCCTAGCTATTTTATCTTTTACTCTTGCCGTTAGGGAGGTTGACATGGAAAATTGGAAATATAAATTTTATCGTTCTTTTTGGAATGCACTTGACCTGCTTTTTCCTCCAACTTGTGGAGGATGTGGGAAGAACGGCTCCCGTTGGTGTGTTGAGTGCCAGGAGCGTGTAATGCAACTTAACGGAATTCTTTGTGATGTATGCGGTCTGCCGCAGGATAGGTCTGGTGTTTGCGACCTGTGCCTTGCTGACAGACCGCATTTTCATTCTCTGCGGGCATGGACGGCGTTTGAGGCGCCAGTTCAACATGCTTTGCATCGGTTGAAATACAGACGCGACATTGCGATGGGCGATGCCCTGGCAGCCCAAATGACCTCTTTTGTAATGGACCTTGACTGGCCAATCGATATGGTCGTTCCGATCCCATTGGGGCGGAATAGGATGAAGGAACGGGGGTATAATCAGGTTGCAATGATTGCAAAGCCGCTTGCAATGGCGCTGGAGATCCGTTACGCACCGCATGAATTGATGCGTAATAAGGAGACGCGTTCGCAAGTGGGTTTGTCGCGCGAGGAGCGGCGTGTAAATGTAAAAGAAGCTTTTCATGCTGGCGCGGGGGCGATCGGTAAAAACATTCTTGTGATGGATGATGTATCGACAACAGGTTCGACTCTTTCTGCTGCTGCCATGGCGTTGTATGCCATTGGCGCAAAGGAAGTGTATGCGTTGACAGTCGCACGCGCATTGCCTCACCACGGTTTGAGGCATGTGTAGCGCGTTTGTGTTTGTAACTTAACAACCTAAAAAGGAGTACCTTATGTCCAACAAAGTGGAAGTTCAGACACGGCACATTCGTTTGACCGAACGGATCGAGGAATATGTTTCCAAGAAGGCTGGAAATCTCGATCACTATCTGCCCGTCATTGATGAGGCGCGCGTGGAGCTTGCGCATAACAAGGCGGCGCGTGATGCTAAAGACCGTAACGTGGCGCAGATTACAGTTTTTGGCAAAGGGTTTACCCTCCGCTCGGAGGAACGAGCGGACGAGGTGCTTGCTGCGTTCGACAAGGCCCTTGATAATATGCAGCGCCAGATCGAGCGGTACAAGGGCAAAAAATATCATGGACGCGGTGACGGGCGTTCGGCTGCAGAAGTTCTTGAGGATGTGATCGATGAAGAGACTGGCGAACTCTCCCCGTTATTCGCCAAGCGCAAGAAATTCGTGTTGTACCCGATGACGGAAGATGAAGCGATTATTCAGATGCGGAATTTGGGGCACGATAATTTCTTCGTCTTCTATAATGCTGAAACGAGCAAGGTAAATGTGCTTTATCGCAGGCGCAATGGAAGTTATGGTTTGATCGAACCCGAGCTTGGATAGCGGAAATTAAAATAAAAACGGGCTGACAAAATGTCAGCCCGTTTTTATTTTGTTGGGGATTAATTTGCCTTATGCGGAGCAGTTTCCTGCGGCTTTGGTGATGCGAATCTCGCTTCAATCAAGACAAAGGCGGCTGCCAGGACGACCCAGGCAATGAGCTGCTCCTGACGCACGCCGTTGAGGATGAGTGTGCTGTCTCCGCGAAATGCCAGAATGATGAGTTGGGAAAATGCTGTCAACGCGGCAAAGGTGAGGAATAGAATGCCAGAGTGTGGAATCCTTTTGATGCGCCAGAGCAAGCCCAAAACAAGCAGCGAAGCGATGACTTCGTAAATCTGAGTCGGGTGACGGACCTCATTCCACAATTCCATGCCCCATGGAAGGTCTGTCGGTTTTCCGTAGGCAGATCCCGCTGCCAGGTGACTTAATCCTGATCCGATCGTGAGGACGGTGAAGAATGGTGTGAGTGCATCGAGCATATCCCAAAAGCGGAGCTGCCTGCGTTGCCCATAGATAAGTGCGCTGATGAAGGCGATTGCCAGCCCGCCAAACGGGTCGAACAGATCGGGATTGATGGAAAAAATACCGAGCGGACTTTTTGTGAAGGCAGGAAGGTTTTGCAGTGCGTATGTGATGCGGCCGCCAATGACGAAGGCGAGCAAGCCATAGAAGCTGACATTATTCAGGTCATCTTTGGTGATGCCGTGCTTCTCAGCGCGTTTTTCGGAAAAGGTCAGCCCCAGCCAGGCGGCAATGACAAGCAGGATCATGTGGCGGGGCGGGGAAAAGAGGGTTTGGAAAATTTCAAGCATGTTATTTCAACGCCTGTTCAATTCGGGTGCGGAGCAGGGCTTCGGACATGGGTCCGCCGATGACGACTTCGGTGATGATGCCCTGCCGGTTGATGAAGTAGGAGGAAGGCAGCGAGCGGACTTGGTATGCGCGGCTGACTTGTGATGTTTTATCAAGCAGGATGGGGAAGGTCAGGTTGTATTTTTCGACGAATTGCGGGATCTTGAGCGGGTCATCCTGATAGGTGTTGTTGACTGCCAGCACAATAAAACCCTGCTCGCGGTATTCGTCGTATACCTTTTGAATGGCGGGCATTTCTGCTTCGCAGGGCGGGCACCAGGTGGCCCACATATTTACCAGAACGGCATACCCCTGCAGGTCAGAGAGGGTATAGGTTTCGCCAGTAGTGGTTTCGAGGGTGAAATCTGGCGCACGGAAGCCAGTTTGCGGTGCGGCGCCTGCTTCTGCGGCGGTTTTGCCGCCTGTTTCCGCGGAAAGGATGAGCCATGATGCGCCAGCGATGAG
>VGOX01000436.1 GCA_016875755.1 Chloroflexota bacterium | reverse complement strand
TCCAGGCGGGCGCTTTCCTTGCCATCATCCTGCCGATGATCCTGTTCTTTGTTGCCCAACGCTTCTTCATTCAGGGCATCGTCGTCACCGGCGTTGATAAATAAAAAGTAAGGATTTTTTCATGCTCAAAGTTGCTGTGATCGGTGGCGGCTCCACCTATACTCCGGAACTCATCAACGGTTTTCTTGCGCGATTAGAGCAATTCCCTGTCAACGAATTATGGTTGATGGATATTGACAAGGAGCGCCTTGATATTGTCGGTGGGTTTGCCCAGCGTATGGTTGAAGCGCAAGGCGCCTCTTTCAAAGTATTTCTGACAACCGACCAACGCGCCGCCGTCAAAGATGCGGACTATGTCACCACGCAATTACGCGTTGGTCACATGGAAGCCCGTAAACGAGATGAATATCTCGGTCTGCGTCACGGATTGATCGGGCAGGAAACCACCGGCGTGGGCGGCATGGCTAAGGCGTTGCGGACCATTCCCGTCATTCTCAGCATTGCCAAAGATATGCGCGAACTTTCCAAACCCGGAGCAATGCTGGTCAACTTCACCAATCCGGCGGGTCTGGTCACACAGGCTTTGAGCCAATATGCGAATGAGACTCCTTCGGTTGGGGTTTGCAATGTACCGCTCACAGCCAAGATGAAGATCCTCGAAGGGCTGGAACAAGCCACAGGGAAGAAGATCGAGCCGGAGCGGGCTGAGTTAAAAACCCTCGGGTTAAATCATCTCTCCTGGCATCGCGGGTTCACCGTCGACGGTGAAGACGTCTGGCCGCAGGTCATTCAAAGCTACGTTGATAAGCTCAAAAGTGAAGAGCATCCCGATTGGGACCCGCGCATGGTTGAGATCCTGCGCATGATGCCCAACTACTACCTGCAATATTTTTACTACACCGATAAAAAGTTCAAAGCCCAGCAAGCGTGGCCGCCTTCACGCGCCGAAGAAGTTATCGAAGTGGAAAAAGACCTTTTGCGCCAGTACGCCGACCCGAACCTCAAGGAACCGCCCGCCGATCTGATGAAACGCGGCGGCGCGTATTACTCCACCGTTGCCACGCAATTGCTCAATGCCCATTACAACGACCTTGGTGAAACGCATGTGGTCAACATTCGCAACGGAGGCGCCGTTAAAGAATGGGATGCGAACTGGGTGCTTGAAATGCCCTCCACGGTCAAGAAGAATGGGATCACCCCGCTGCCTGCCGACCCGTTGCCTGCTTCATGCTTCGGGCTGATCGCTGCTGTGAAGCAATACGAACTACTGACCGTGGAAGCCGCAGTGCATGGCGACCGTGACGCAGCCTACCAGGCATTGCTCGTCCACCCCATCGGACCACAAGCCGACAAGGTTCAAGTTGTCCTCGATGACATGCTTGAAACACATCGCGAGCACCTGCCGCAATTCTTCAAATAACTCGAGCGGCGTCTTATCCCGCGGAGACATGATTGACCGCAGACCACAGACCGCTGTCTGCCGTCTGCGGTCAATTTTCTAAACCATCACTGGAAGCCTTTGTCATAATGAACTATTTCCTTGGAATAGATATCGGAGCTACCAAAACTGCTGCACTGATCTGCAATGAAGACGGGCAGGCATGCGGCTACGGCATTGGTGGGTCTGGCAACCCTGAAAATGTTGGTTACGAAGGGATGGAAAAAGCCATTCGACAGGCAGTAACACAGGCTTTGCAAGAAGCAAGCATCCAAATAGATCAACTTTCCGGGGCGGGTTTTGGCGTAGGCGGATTCGACTGGAACTCTCTCGAAGAAGACATGCGCCGTGCCATCCAAAAAGCCGGCATCACTTGCCCGGTCATCATGGTCAACGATGCTGTGCTGGGCTTGGTAGCAGGGACAAGTGAAGGCTGGGGCATTGCGGTGGTCTCTGGCACCGGCTGTAATTGCCGCGGGTGGGCAAGCGTGAAGGACGTGTCACCGGCTTTGGTATCTTAATGGGTGAAGGCGCAGGCGGAACCGAACTCATCTACCGTACCATGCAATACCTCGGCTACTCGTGGACAAAACGCCTGCCGCCCACCGACCTTTCAGACGCCTATATTAAACATTACAACGCCAAAAGTCTTGAAGACCTCATTGAAGGTTACACAATAGGTAAATATCACATTGCAGCCGAAGCTGCCCCGATCGTCTTTCGAATGGCAGACCAAGGCGACAAAGTTGCTCAAAGTCTCGTCCAATGGGCTGGGACGGAACTGGGCGAAATGGCAAACGCCGTCATCCGCCAGTTAGATTTTCAGGATGTCGAATTCGAAGTTGCGCTGATCGGATGAATGTTCAAGACTGGCGAAGCACTCATCGCCCCCATGCGGTCTAAAGTACATGAAATTGCACCAAAGGCAAAACTTATTCCAGTGGAAGTTAAACCCGTGGTTGGTGCAGTTTTACTAGGAATGGAAGCCGGGCATTTACCCATTACTGCTGATAATAGAGCTGCCCTAAATTCGAATACCAAGGTGACCCAATGACCGATATCGAATTTTCCATCATTCAGGATACAGAGAAAGAGTTCATTCTCTGGAGCAACTTGCTCAAAGAGTTTCAGTCTCAAACCGGTATCAAGATACATCTCAAACAGCAGACATGGGACATGGCATGGACCGAATTGATGTCATTTGCCTCCATGGGGCGCGGAGCAGATATTTCACTTATCGGCTCCACCTGGGTCAGCAGCCTTATGGTGATGAACGCCCTCAGCCCGATCCCCAACGAAATGCTCGAACGGGTCGGCAGAATGAAATCCTACCTGCCTGCCGCCTGGCAAAGCACCAAAGTGGATAACTCAGACCAAGCCTGGTCGGTGCCGCTTAGTATCTATACCTATGTGATCGCCTATCGAAAAGACATGCTCGCCAAACTTGGTTTGGATGAAGCTACAGCCTTCTCCACACCTGAGCAAATATCCAACAGTGTGGACCAAATAATCCAACTCAAAGAATTTGAATCACCCTGGGTGGTACCCATCGTCCCTCCGCCATTTAACGACCTCATCCACCTCGCT
>VGOX01000435.1 GCA_016875755.1 Chloroflexota bacterium | reverse complement strand
TTTGACCCAAAAAGGGTATAATGTGGTAGGTAGTGGTAGAAAGTGGTAGAGCGCCGGGCGTCCCGGCGTTCGTGTCATTAAAAGGATAAGTAGCACAAATGTTCTTAGGTCAGTTCCAGCACAACCTCGATGATAAGGGTCGCCTGATGATTCCAGCGCGCTTCCGTGAGTTGCTGGAAGGCGGCGCCTACATCACACAGGGTTTCGACAAATGCCTGATGGTCATGACCGAGGCATATTTCAAACAGGTCTATGAGCGCATCGAAGCCATGAACCTCGCCGACCCGACCGCCCGTCTCCTGCGCCGCTTGATCCTCTCCAATGCCTATGGCGTGGAAGTGGACAAAGTAGGGCGCATCCTCGTTCCGCAGAACCTGCGCGCATTTCTTGGCATTGTAAATGGCGAGTTGGTTGTGGCAGGGCAGGGCGAGTACTTTGAAGTTTGGACGCCCGCCGAATGGAACGGACAGATGACCTTGCTTCATGACATCGAAGCAAACAACGCCCGTTTCTCGACGTTGGATCTATCGAAGCATCCTTCGTAGCGACGTCCTGTCGCCCAAGGCGGGGAGACCCCGCCCCTACAAATATGGCACACAAACCTGTACTTTACCAAGAAATTATACACGCTCTGCAACCCCGCAACGGCGGACGATATGTGGATGGCACTTTGGGCGCGGGCGGACACGCTCGCGGCATCCTGGAGGCTTGCGCGCCAGATGGGCAACTGCTCGGTCTCGATGTAGACCCGCACGCGCTGGCGCTTGCTCGTGAGACCTTGGCTCCTTATGAGGGGCGCATTCATCTCGCGCAAGCCTCCCACATTTCACTCAGTGAGCAGCTTGCTTCATTGAAATGGGACGCCATCGACGGTATCGTGCTCGACCTTGGCGCATCGTCCATGCAGTTCGACAATCCCGAGCGCGGCTTCTCCTTCATGCAGGATGGTCCGCTCGACATGCGCTTCGGCCCGCACCTGACGATGAGCGCCGCCGACATCATCAACACCTACGACGAGCGCGAACTGGCAGATATCATCTTCAAGTACGGAGAAGATCGGGACGCAAGACGGATCGCACGTGCCATCGTGAACAGCCGACCGCTTCACACTACGGGACAGTTGGTTGCTGTGATCGAGAAAGCGAGTCCACGGCGTGGAGATAAAACCCACCCCGCCACGCAGACCTTCCAAGCCCTGCGGATCGTCGTCAACGAGGAATTAGCCGCAGTGGAGATCACACTCCCGCAGGCAGTGGCAAGCCTAAGCACCGGAGGCCGATGCGCAGTGATCTCCTTCCACTCGTTGGAAGACCGCATCGTCAAAGAGTATTTTCGAGAGCAGAGCAAAGACCTTATCAATCCGCCTTATGAACGAATTTATGAAGAAGAGCGTAAGGCTGTGATCAAGTTAGTGAGCAAGAAGCCGATACTGCCAACCGAGGAAGAAGTTCGTGAAAACCCCCGCGCGCGCAGTGCCAAACTTAGAATTATTGAGAAGATTTAACGTCATTGCGAGGGCGGTGGTTTTCCGCCCGAAGCAATCTCATAATTCATTGGAGATTGTTTTGTCGCAAGGAGCAAAAGCGCTCCTCGCACTGACATAAAAAACGATTATGAACATTCCGACCCACCTCCCCAATGTCAACCACCTGATCCATGCGTATCGGGTTGCTCCGTGGCGCGTCCAGCGTCAATGGATCGGCAACGTCTTGCTCGCTGTGGTCGTGCTGGCAATGGTGGCGGCGCTGTACCTGAATATCACATCACAGACGGCGGTTTCCGGTCGTGAGATTCAAGACCTGAACAATGCGATTATGATCAGCCAGCAAACAAGCAGTGACCTGCATACTCAACTGGCTTCCCTTACTTCCGCCACAGCCATGGAAACACGCGCCCTTGCGCTTGGCTTTCGCCCGATCGAGTCGGGTGAGGTGGAATATCTGGTTGTGCCTGGGTATGTGACTCAGCAGCCTGTCAACCTTGCCAGCGAGTCCCTGCCGCAATTGAGCGCATTGACCATTCCGCCTGAATTCAACCAATCGCTGTTGGATTGGATGGATGAGCGCCTTATCACGTCGCGAGGTCTTCAATGAGACAACAATACGCGCTTCGCAGTCAGGTTCTTGCAGGCGTCATGGCGTTTATAGCGCTTGCCATCATTGTGCAGATGACGCGCATCCAGAACAGTGTGGAGGCGGAGGTTTTCCGCCAACAGGCGGAGAATTTCGCCTATGAAGTGAAAACTTTTTACCCCAATCGCGGCGAGATCTATGACCGTAATGGGCGTTTGCTCGCGGGGCAGAAAACTGTCTATGAGATCGGTGTGGATTTGCGGAATGTCAAAGATCCGCATGCGATCGCTTTTGCCATCAGCCGCGAACTGGAAATGGACTATGACCAGCTTTTAGGCGCGCTCCAAAACCCGCCTGAGAATATCTCCTACATGATCCTTGCCGATTATGTGGACGCGCAAAAAGCGCTCAATCTTCAAGCGCTTAAGAAAGCCCTGCAAGATCAGGCTCCTTCCGGCGCTTATGGCGGCCTGACCGGTCTGCAGTTCAGTTCCCACCCTCAACGCAGTTACCCAGAAAATGCGCTTGCTTCCAATATTATCGGATTTGTAAACCGTGAGGGCAAGGGATACTTCGGTGTGGAAGAGAATTATGATAACCTTTTAACGGGCAACCTTGTGCAGGTCTTGATTCCCACCGACCCGAACAAAGCCTACGAAATTCCAAAAGTGCCCGATGGCACCACCCTTATCCTCACCATCAATCGAGATTTGCAAGCCGCCTCCGAAAAATTGCTCGACGAATCGCTCACTGAGTATGGCGCACAAGATGGCGTCATCATTGTCATGGATCCGCGTAACGGTGAGTTGCTGGCAGTTGCCACCTCCCGCCGCATGGATTTGAACAAATTTTGGAATTACAACGATATTTACGACAATGCCACCGATTTCAACCCGGCCATCTCGAAAACCTACGAACCTGGTTCTGTGTCGAAGATTCTCACCATGGCGGCAGCATT
>VGOX01000434.1 GCA_016875755.1 Chloroflexota bacterium | reverse complement strand
CAAGAGTATCTGCGCCACTCTTGGTGAACCGCCGGATGCGGACCCGCATGTCCGGTGGTGTGAGAGGGAGCGGTTAGCCGCCGCTCCCTACTCGATTTCCATTCATCTTGAATTGATAGCATTACTTCATGAATACGAAACGAAAGATACGTTGGGCTTGGCTGCTCCCGTTGGTAATCTTAATATTGTTTGGGGGCTACTTTTTATTCACCCTTGGGCGTCCCGCGCCAGTGCCGATGAAGCAGGAACTTTATGAAGGTGTGACGTATCGCCGCATCATCCGATATTTACCGCATACCATGATCGCGCACGTGATCGTGATCGATAGAAAAGCAGGCAGGATCGATTTTGTGACCACACCTCCTGATCATTTGGAGGATGGCGCTGTGACGGCAAGGACGACATCTGAATTTTTGGAAGATTTTGAACTGCAAATTGCCATCAATGGCGACGGCTTCTTTCCGTGGTGGTCTCGCGGACCTGCGGATTACTATCCGCAGGCGGGAGATCCCGTTACACCGAATGGGTTCTCTGCATTTCGCGGAGATATTTATGCAGATGGGCTGCAAAGTGAAAAGCCAGAACCGACCTTGTATATCAGCCGCAGAAACGAATTGACCTTCAATCGGCGTCCGGGCAATATCTTCCATGCAATCTCGGGAGACCGTATGTTGATTCTGGGCGGCGAGATCGTGGCGGATCTGGACGACTCTGCGATCCACCCGCGCACGGCAATTGGGGTGAACAGGAACGGGCGATACGTGTATCTCGTGGTGGTGGATGGCCGTCAGCCGTTTTATTCGCAAGGTGCCTCTTTTCAGGAGTTGGCTGAATTGCTAAAAGACTTGGGTGCGCATTTTGCAATGGCGCTGGACGGCGGCGGTTCATCCACGCTGGTGATGGCGGGAGAAAATGGTGAAGCAGTGGTGCTGAATTCGCCTATCGACAGCTACATCCCCGGGCGGGAGAGGCCAGTGGCGAACCATTTTGGGGTACAGATCAGGTAGCAGGTCCAGAATGAGGCGGGGGATTTCCTAAGTATTTGCAGGATGGAGAGTTGCTTTTTGAGGCGAGTCTCCATCCTGTTTCTCATAAGATCCAAAAAAAATCGCAACTATCCTGCAATATCGCCGCAACCTTGCTGCAATGTCCCTGTGTCCTTCAAGATTATAGAATGTAATCAGGTTTCATTTACGCAAGCTTGGATTGGCGTGGGTCTTTTGCCTGTTATTTTGTTTATATCAAGGACTATGTCAATGAATAAAAATTATCTGATCCGTATTGTGTTATTGCTGGCGTTGTTGACAGGTACATTTGCCGCGACAGCCCCGGCGTATGCAATGGAAGGGGCGGCTCCATTTCTTCCTGCAATAATTGTTATTCGCAGCACGACCTTTTGGGATGCGACCTTTAACGGGACGGTTAATGCTGACCGCATTGAGCAATGGTCGCTTCAACTTGAGGACACAAGTAGTTTCTCTGTAACAGTGACTACGTTGAGCGGTGATCTTATCCCTTCGATCTATTTTCTGGATTCGAGCGAAGCGGAGATTTCCAGTGCGGTTGGGGTGTCTTCTGAAACTGTTCTGACGTTTACTGATCTGCCCGCGGGTGATTATTATGTGCGGGTGCAGCCTGTTTCAGGCGGTGGAACCTATAGTATGACCATCCGCCAAACGGATGACCCTGTAGTAGATCCTGACGCTGTGATCGTGCTGGACCCTGCCCTTGTTGATGTGGGGGAAAGTTCCACTGCGACTGTATTCTTGAATAATATCCCCGCAGAAGGATATGCAAGTGCTGAATTTTCCTGCACGTATGATCCGCTGTTGGTGGAGATCAGCAACATTACGCAGTTGGGTTTGTTTGGCACCGATCCAGCAATGGTGATTCATGGGCCGTTGGATGGTAGTTTCATTTTTGCCATTGCGGGCAGCAACGGTCAACGTGCCACGGTGGATGGTGCGGCATTCAACTTTACTATGACTGGGCTGCAGGTTGGCGAAGCAACCATCATTTGTGATGTGCGCGCTTCCAATGGAAATTCACTCGTAGATCTCGGCTCCAATCAGAGCACTTTGACGATCGCGGAACCACAGGGAGTTGTTGACGGAACAGTCCTGGCAAGCAAGGCTGTAACGGTGACTCTGTATAACCTCGATACTACTGTGGCTGGTACGACAACCACAGATGTGAACGGTTACTTCAGCCTGACCGCTCCTGCTGGATCCTATACGATCGTTGCCTCAGCGGTTGGTTTTCTCGATGCGCAGGGTTCTCCCACTGTGACCAGCGGGGCTACAACCACGATGGAAACGGTCAGTCTGCTTGCGGGCGATATTGACGGTAATGATGTCATTGATGAATTTGATGCGATGACCATCGGTATTAACTACGGTCTGGCAGACCCTGATGCTGCCGACCTTAACAATGACGGCGTGTTCGACGTGCTCGATCTGGAACTGCTCGCCGCGAACTACCGTGAAGCTGGCGCGCTTAACTGGCAGTAACATCGCATCAACATTGCAGGGACGCGCAGGCGGAATGTCTGCGCGTCTTCTTCGGAGTTTATCAATGAGACGAATTCTCACGCTTCTTATTTTAACCCTCTGCCTGTTTCTGACCGTCCCCGTGCATGCGCAAACCCCTGAGAGCATCTGGATCACCGCCAGTGCTGAGAGTTTCAAGACAGGGGAGACCCTTATTGTGACTGTCCATGCTGTTTCTGGTACTCCGATTCAGGGATTTACCATTCAGGTCCGTTATGACCCTGCCTGCCTGCGTCCATTGAATGCGGCGAGTCCTATTGCTGGGATGAATGGTCTGTTGCTGCCGCAATCGAACGGACTGGCTGATGCGACCTTTGCGAGTACGGCTCCTCAAATGGCAAACGGTATTCTGGCGGAAGTCCGCTTTGAGACTCTGGGCGCGTGTCAGACCAATTTGACGCTCGAGAGTGCTTCGCTGGCAATCAAGAATGAAGCGGGTTTTGCTGCTCCGCTTGAAGGTGTAACCGTGGAAGAAAAGGTCATCCCGC